>NZ_JBHVHF010000068.1:0-30838 GCF_042800315.1 Streptomyces sp. NPDC057638 | reverse complement strand
GCCGGGGACGCCGGAGCCGGTCGGCCGGTCGGCTGTCGTCAGGGTCGCCAGAACGCGCCGGGAGAGGTCGGCGATCAGGCGCGGCGCCATGTCCTGGAGGTAGAAGTGGCCCCCGGGGTAGGACATCGGGGGCGTGGTACGGGTGGAGTAGCGGTCCCACTCGCCGACATGGGTGGCGGCGTCGTCGTCGGCACGGCCGTAGTAGGCGGTGAGCGGGATATCGAGGGGGTCGGTCACGGTCGGGCGGTAGGTCTCGATGAGCTGGTAGTCGGCGCGGAACGCGGGCAGCAGGAGTTCACGGAACTCCGGTTCCGCGAGGAGGGCGCTGGAGGCGGCGCCGAGCTCCAGTACGTCGGTGACGATGGCGTCGTCGCCCTCGCGGTGGAGTGCGCGGGGCTCCATCCGGTGGGGTGGGGGGAATCCGCTCACCAGGAGCCCGGCGGGCCGGACGCGGTACCGGTCGATCAGGATCCGGGCGGACTCATAGCCGATCGCGGCGCCCATGCTGTGGCCGAAGAGCCAGAGCGGGCGGTCATCGAGAGCGGCGAGTTCCCCGGCCAGGGCCTGCGCCATCTCCGTCATATCGGTGATGACGGGATCGGCGAAGCGACCCTGGCGCCCGGGGTAGCAGACGGCCAGGAGATCGATCCGGGGATCCAGGTACTGGTGCCAATCCCGGAAGAACGTCGGAGACCCTCCGGCGTGGGGCAGGCACACCAACTGGGCCAGGGGCGGGGCGATATGCGCGGGCGGGGGCCCGACACGTTGGAGCCAGCGCTGCTGGGTCACGGCCTCGTCCTCTCTCGCGCCGACAGTGGCGCGGCTCGGACCGGGTGGGCCCGGGGTAGGGGCCCACCTCGGGTTCGGGGTGGGTGGTGTGGGGGGTGATGGGTGTGGGGGGAGGTAAGTGTGGGGGCATGAGGGAGGTGTCCAGAGGTCGGGGTGAGGACGGTACGGAGTCAGGGGGAGGAACTCTCGGCCAGGACCCGGGCGCGGTCGACCTTGCCGGTCACGCCCAGGGGCAGGGCCTCATGGGTGCGCAGTTCGCTCGGGACCATGTAGTGGGGCAGGGTCCGGGAGAGGGCGGAGCGTACGGCGGCGCGGAAGGTGTCCGGGTCGTCCAGGGCACTGACGGCGCCGGGCACCACATGCGCGACGAGGAAGTCCCCGCCGTCGGCCCGCTGTTCGACACCGACGACGGCGTTGCGCACCGTGTCCAGGGCCCGCAGCGCGACCTCGATCTCCTCCAGCTCGACCCGGAAGCCGCGGATCTTGATCTGCCGGTCGGCCCGGCCGAGGAAGTGGAGTTCACCGCCGTGCCGGGCGACGAGGTCTCCGGTGCGGTAGTGGACGCCGTCGCGGCCAGGCAGCCGGACAAAGCGTTCGGCCGTCAGATCCGGCCGGTTGAGGTATCCCTCGGCGACAGCGGGGCCACCGAGGTACAGCTCTCCGCTGCCGCCCTCCCCCACCTCGTCGCCGTCGGCGTCCAGGACGACGTCGGTGTGGCCGGGCAGGCAGTGCCCGATCGGCACCCGGTCGCCCTGCCAGCCCGCGTCGATCCAGTAGAGGGTGGAGGTGACGATGGTCTCGGTGGGTCCGTAGGTGTTGCAGACGCGGACCGAGCCGAGCGGGCCGTTGGCCCAGCGCTCGACGACACCGGGGTCGACCGCCTCACCGCCGAAGATGATGCCGCGCAGCGAGCCCAGCGCCTCGACATCGCCCGGGGAGAGCTCCTCGCCGAAGAACGTCTCGAAGTAGGCGGTGGTGCAGGAGATGTAGGTGACCTGGTGGGCGCGGACCCGCTCGAAGAGCTGGGGGCCGGTCCAGAGGGCGGGCCCGCGCAACAGGACGGTGCCACCGCCCACGAGCGGGGCCCACATCTCCTCGACCGCCGCGTCGAAGCTCGGCGAGGCGAAGGAGAGCAGGATGTCCTCGGCGGTGAGGCCATAGCCCTCCAGGGTGCCCTGGAGATGGACGGCGAGGCCGTGGTGGCCGACCACGACGCCTTTGGGACGGCCGGTGGAGCCGGAGGTGTAGATCAGGTAGGCGCGGTCGTGGGCGGTGGCGCGGTGGGCGCGCAGCCGCTCCGGGAGGTCGGTGTCCGCGGACCGGCCGGGCGTGGTGATCCGTTCGATCGGGAGCCGGGTCTCGACCGAGGTGCCGTCGGAGGCCAGCACGGCCTTCGCGCCCGTGTCGTCCAGGATGTACCGGACGCGTTCGGCGGGGAGGCGGGAGTCGACGGGGACCCAGGTGGCGCCCGCGATCCAGGCGCCGAGAGCGGCGACCATGAAGGAGGCGTTGCCGGGCCCCACGAGGGCGACGGTGTCGCCGCGGGAGCAGTGCAGCGCCAGCAGCCGGTCGGCGACGGAGTGGGCGCCGTCCCAGAGTTGCTGGTAGGTGAGGCGGTCCTGGCCGCAGAGGACGGCGGTCTGGTCGGGATGGTGTCGGACGTGGGTCTCGATGAGATCGATGACGGTGGTCATGGGCGGCTCCGCTCGGAGTCGGCGGACGGGACGGCGGTGACGGACGGGACAGAATCAGCGCGCGGGATGGAGTCGGCCAGCGGCTCGGAATCGGCGTACGGGACGGAATCGGCGGTCGGGACGGAATCGGCGCCCGGGATGGAGTCGGCGACGGCGGCGGGCCTCGTGCCGGGAGCCGAGGCCGTGACCGCCGCCGTGTCGACATGCTGGGCGAGCGCGCCGATGGTCGGCTCGCGGAAGAAGTCGACGACGGGAACGCGGACGCCGGTGGCCTCCGTCACCGCGTTCAGCAGCCGCAGCACATCGAAGGAGTTCCCGCCGAGCAGGAAGAACGACGCGTCGGCGGTCCCCGGGATGGTCCCGAGCGCTTCCGTCCACAGCCCGCGCACCAGTGCCTCGGTGGGGGTCGGATCCCAGGTGGTGGCCGGTCCGCCCGTCTCGGCGGAGGCCAGTTCCCCGGCGGCGAGGCCACGGAGCAGGGCCGGGCGGTCGACCTTGCCGTTGGGGGTGAGCGGCATGCCGTCGATGGTGAGGATATGCCGGGGGACCATGTACGCGGGCAGCTCGGTCTGGAGGGCCTCGCGCAGTTCCCGTCCGTCCGCCGACCGGCCCGGGGCGGGCAGGACGAAGAGGCAGAGCGCCGCCTGTTCGCCGGTGCCCTGGACGGCGGCGGCCGCCGCCTTGACCGAGGGCAGCCGTTCGGCGGCGGTCTCCAGCTCACCGAGTTCGATCCGGTGGCCGCGCACCTTCACCTGGGAGTCGCGGCGGCCGAGGAAGACGAGGGTGCCGTCCTCCTCACGCAGGGCGAGGTCCCCGGTGCGGTAGACCCGGCCGGTGCCGTCGGGGGCGGGCAGGAAGGCGGCGGCGGTGCGCTCGGGGTCGTTGACGTATCCGTCGGCGACACAGATCCCGCCGAAGAAGAGTTCACCGACGGCGCCCGGCGGCACCGGGTGGCCGTCGCGGTCGAGGAGATAGGTGTCCACGCCCGGCAGGGGAACGCCGATGGGCATGTGGGAGGGGCGCTCGCCGGGGCCGCCGGTGAGCACCTGGTAGGTGACCGCGTGGGTCTCGGTGGGTCCGTAGAGATTGACCAGGGTGAGCCGGTCATGGGTGTCGAGGAGCCGCCGGGAGCGGCTGTCGAGGTGGAGCTGTTCGCCCGAGACGCACAGGTGGCTGACGTCCTTGAGCGTGTGCCCGCCCTCATGGACGGCGTCCGCGAAGGCACCGAGTACGGCGACGGGCAGATAGACATGGGTCAGGCGCTCGCGTGCGACGAGGTCCACGACCTGGGCGAGGTCACGGCGGTCGACGGGACCGAGTCCATGGACGGTGCCGCCCGCGGCGAGCGTGGGGAAGATCTCCTGGTACGAGACGTCGAACCCGAGCGGCGCGTACTGGAGGAACCGGGTGTCGGGTCCCATCTCCAGTTCCTGGACCTGCCAGTGCAGCAGGTTGAGCAGCGCGGGCTGGCCCATGCGGACGCCCTTGGGGCGGCCGGTGGAGCCGGAGGTGAACATGATGTAGACGGGTGCGGTGCCGTCGGGGAGCTCCGGCGGCGCGGCCCTGCGGCCCGATCGCATCAGGTCGGCGAGCGTGGTGCGGGCGGGCTCGCCGGGCGCCACGGACCGCCCGCCGATGATCAGCGCGGCCTCGGCGTGGCCGAGCATGTAGGCGAGGCGGTCCGGCGGGAGGGTGGTGTCGATGGGCAGATAGGTGGCGCCGCACCACAGGATCGCCAGCATCGAGACGACGGTGTCGGCGAGGTTCTCGGGCACGACGGCGACCACGTCCGAGCGGCGCACTCCGCGTCGGCGCAGTCCGGCCGCCGCGCGGGCGGTGCGGTCGGCCAGCTCGCGGTAGGTCATTCCGGCGCCGCCGGGTTCGCTGACCGCGAGGGCCGTGGGCCGGCACCAGGCCGCGTCGAGCACCAGCCCGACCAGTCCGCCGCCCGCGTCGGGGCGTGCCTCGGACCCGCGCAGCAGCTCGGGGGCGTCGCGGGTGTCGAGCCCGGCGGTGAGCCCGGAGAGGGTCGCGCGCGGGTCGCGGGCGGCCCGCAGCAGCAGGGCGCGGTACTCGGCGAGGAACCGTTCCGCGTACGAGGCGGGGAGCAGGTCCTTGTCGTACTCGACCTCGATCAGCAGCCCGTCCTCGACGGGGGTGGCGCCGAGCCAGAGGTCGAAGCGTGCGGCGCGCTGCGAGACGAACTCGACCGTGCCCGGCAGCCCTTCGGCCAGTTCGACCCGGGTGCGCAGTTCGTCCTGCATGGCGAACATGGACTGGAAGAGCGGGTTGCGGTTGCTGACGCGCTCGGGCGCGGCCTCGGCGACCAGCGCGTCGAAGGGGATCGCCTGGTAGCGCTTGGCCTCGCGGACGACGTCGGCGACGGCGGCCACATGCGCGTCGAAGGCGACGTCACGGGCGG
The DNA here is from genome assembly GCF_042800315.1 of Streptomyces sp. NPDC057638. Taxonomy (NCBI): domain Bacteria; kingdom Bacillati; phylum Actinomycetota; class Actinomycetes; order Kitasatosporales; family Streptomycetaceae; genus Streptomyces; species Streptomyces sp. NPDC057638. Next base: position 25,933 of record NZ_JBHVHF010000068.1, on the reverse strand, counting down.
GCAGCACCAGGGGCAGGGTGTTGACGAAGAAGCCGGCCAGATCGTGGGAGGCGATGGTGCGGCGGGTGGAGAAGGGGCTGCCGACGATGACCTGGTCCTGCGCGGCGTACTGGCCGAGGAGCGCGGCGTAGGTGGCGAGGAGGACGGCGAAGGGCGTGGTGGAGAGCGAGCGGGCGGTGCCCTCGACGAGTTCGCGTTCGCCGGTGTCGAGCAGCAGGCTCAGATCCGCGCCCCGGTAGGCGGTGTCCACCGGGCGGGTGGGGGTGGGGCGGAGGGTGGTGGGAGGCACCCCGGCGATCCGGTCGGCGAGCTGGCGGACCTCGCCCGCCGCGATGGCCGCGTCGGTCGCCCTGACCTGGGCGGCCAGTTCGGCGGCGAGCTGGCGTTCGCGTTCGGCCGGGAGGGTGGTGTCGGGGGTGGCGGGGGCGCCGATGGCGTGCCGGTAGCCGGTGCTCAGGGCGTCGAGGAGGGCGGTCATGGAGACGCCGTCGCTGACCGAGTGGTGCACGGTGGTCAGCAGGGCGCTGTGGCCGGGTGCGCGCAGTAGCCGGAAGCGGCACAGCGGCGCGGTGCGCAGATCGACGGCGAGGGTCGCGAAGCGGCGGCTCTCCTCGTCCAGCCAGGCCGCCCAGTCGTCTCCGGTGGCCTCGCTGGTGGCGACGGTGAGCGGCACGTCGCCGGGGTGGGTGATCCGGGCCCGGACGGTGCCGTCGTCGTCGGTGAACTCGGTACGGAGGGTGGGCTGGACATCGAGCAGGTACCGCAGGGCGGAGCGGAGCGCGCCGGGGTCCACATCCGCCGTGAACGTGACGCGGAAGCTGATGTTGTACAGGTCGGCGCGCTCGGTGGCCTCCTGGATGAAGAGCAGGCTGCGCTGGGACGCGGTGACCGGCAGGACCGTGCCCTCGGCGCCGCCGCTGACGGCGCCGGTGTGGTTCCCGGCGCTGGCGGTGACGAGTGAGTCGAGGATGCTCCCCATGGCGCGTGCCTCAGTTCCAGCCGTCGACGAAGGCCACGAGGTCCGCCACGGTGATCACGTCGGCGAGCCGCTGGGGGTCGACCTCCTGGGTGGGGTCGGCCGCGAGGTCGGCGAGGATCCGCAGGAGGAGCAGCGAGTCGACGCCGAGGGCGGCCAGCTCGGTCCGCTCGGTGATCGGCGGCTCTCCCAGCCGCCGGGTGAGGGCGGCGTGGACCCGGGCGGTGACGGTGGGCGCGCCGTCCCCGGGTGGGGTGGGGGCGGGGTGCGGGGTCCGTGGGGCGGACGCGGTGGGTTCCGTGGGTTCCGTGTGCGCGGCGCGTTCGGCGGTGAGCGTCCGGTCGGGAGTCAGGGTCATGGAGGGCCTTCCTTGGATGGGAGGGATTGGGGCCGCGGTCCAGGTCCGGGCCGTCCGGCGCGGTGTCGGGATGGGGTGCGGAGGGTGCGCTCGTACCGGCCGTGCCCGGGCCGGGGACACCTCTGTACGAGGGCCCGCGGGCGGTACGACGGGAACGGCGGGCACGGGGACCGGGCGGTTCGGGAAGGTTGGGCCGTACGAGAGGACCGAGGGGTACGGGAGGGTTGGGCCGTACGAGAGGGCCGGGCGGTTCGGGAAGGTTGGGCGGTACGAGAGGGCCGAGGGGTACGGGAAGGTTGGGCCGTACGAGAGGGCCGGGCGGTTCGGGAAGGTTGGGCGGTACGAGAGGGCCGAGGGGTACGGGAGGGCTTCAGCTCGCCGCGAGGACGCGGCCGTCGAGGTGCTCCGCCGCCACCTCCACGGCGGCGGACACCAGCGCCTCCAGGGCGGCGTTGGGGGTGGGCGTCCTGCGGCGGACGACCTGGGTCCAGGTCTCGAAGGGCGGCACCCAGTCGATCGTGGCGAGCGTGCCCTCGGCGAGTTCCCGCTCCACCGAGACCAGCGGGATGAAGGCCACTCCCATGCCGAGCGCGACCATCCGCTTGGCGGCGTCGATGGAGTCCAGCTCGAAGACGCGCGGCCGGTCGGGCTCGTCACCCAGGCCCAGGGCCCGCTCGAACTGGATCTGGTACCCGGCCCGGCTGTCCGCGCGGATGATGGGCGTGCTGCGCAGGTCGTCGCCGCTGATCCGGCCGCGGTCGGACAGCAGATGGTCGGGGTGCGCCACCAGGACCATCGGCTCGGGGCAGAGCACCTCCGTGTCCAGCCCCTCGTGCTCCTCGGGCGGGCCGACGACGAAGGCGCAGTCGAGCCGGCCGTCCCGTACCGCCGCGACGGCGTCGGTGCCCGCGCCCGCGTGGAGGGAGACCTGGATCTTGGGGAAGCGGCGGTACAGGTACTCGACCATGGGCAGCAGGCGGTAGCTCGTCAGACTCTCCACGGTGCCCACCTCGACGGAGCCGTGGGGCTGGCCGTCGGAGGTGATGGCGTGCCGGGCCCGCCCGGTCAGGGAGATGATCTCCCGGGCGTAGGGCAGCAGCTGGTGTCCGGCCGGGGTGGGGCGGACCCCGCTCGGCAGTCGCTCCAGGAGGGTGACGCCGAGTCCCTGCTCCAGCGACTTCACCCGGCTGGTGATCGTCGGCTGGGAGAGGTTGAGCCGTGCGGCGGCGCGGGTGAAGCTCCCGATGTCCACCACGGCGACGAACGCGTCGAGTTGAGGAGTTTCCACGGCTTACCACCTCCAGTCCGGGACGGGCCTGCTGTGCCGGTCCTCATGATGGGGTGGCGGGCTACTGGTCCCCTACTGCCGTGGCATCGGGCCGGGAGCGGCGATGAGGGGCACGGTGGTGGGCGGGTGATAGCCGGGCGGTAGCGGCCCTGCTCGGGGTGGGGTTCCGGGCCCGCCACCCTGGGGACGCTGGGAACTGTGGGGCGTGTGGGGAGAGCCGGGAGGGCCGGATTGCCGGGGCGCGCCCGCTCAGAAGGCAGTCCGCCCCCGGTGTCCGCGCGGAAAGCGGCATACCCCCGGTGCCTGCCGGAACGCGGTCCGCCCGCCCCTGTCCCTGCGGGAGGCGGCCCGCCCCGGTGTCAGTCGACCGCGCGGCCGTCCAGCGCGAACGGCCGCATCTCGTCCGCGTGTTCCGCCTCCAGCCGGGCCAGCTCCAGCCGTGCCTCGGCCGCGCCGACCCGGTCCAGGATCCGTTCCCTGATCGCGACGACATCCCGCAGGAGGCCCCGCGCCGCGCTGATCCGGCCGAGCTGTGCGCTGACCTTGCCCAGCCGGTGCAGGATGCGGGACTCACGGGCGATGTCGCCCCGGGAGCGGACCACGTCCAGCACCTCCCGCAGCAGTTCCTCGGCCTCCTGGTAGCGACCCCGGCGGCGCATGAGGTCGCTGAGGACCAGCCGTACCTGGCCCTCGGTGTGGCAGCTCCCGGTGGTGTGGCAGACCTCCAGGGCCTGGTCGAGCAGGCGCTCGGCGTTGTCGAGACGGCCCTCGTCGAGGGCGAGACGGGCCAGGTGGGCCAGCCCGTCGGTGCGGCCCACCGGGTCGGCGACGGCCTGGAACCCGGCGACCGCGCGCTGGTGCAGATCGAGCGCGGTCCGCGGGTCGTCGCGGCGCCGGGCCAGCAGGGCCAGATTGCGCCGGGTCAGGGCGAGTCCCCGGGTGTCGGCGAGTGCGGTGAAGGTCTCCAGCGCGGGTTCCAGCGCCTGCCGGGCGGCGGAGAGCTGGGAGCGGGTCAGACAGAGCGAGCCGACCGAGCACAGCAGGGCGGCACAGCCGCGCAGCAGCCCGGCCTTGCGGACGGCCTCCAGGGCCCTCAGATGGGTGCGCTGCCACTCCTCGTAGTAGCAGCGGGACTCGAAGAGGGTCACGAGGGTCACGGCGAGGTCCCAGCACGCCTCGGCCTGGCCGGTGTCGGCGGCGAGGTCGACGGCGCGGCAGAGATTGTCCCGCTCGGCCTCCAGCCAGGCCATGGGGTCCCGCAGCAGCCGGTCGGTCTGGTCGTGGGCGAGGTGCCAGCGGGGCGCGTCGCCGTGCAGGATGGTGAAGTCGCCTCCGTACAGACGGCGGTGTGCCTCCTCCGCGAGCGCCAGCCAGCCGCCGACGAGCCGGACCAGGGCGGGGTCGGAGTCCTCCTGGTGGCGTTCCCGCTCCTCGCGGGCGAACAGGCGCACCAGGGAGTGGAGTCCGTAGTGGGGGCCGCCGGGCCCGGACCCGGTGCCCACGACCTCCAGCATCTGGGCGTCGACCAGCGATTCGAGCAGGTCGCCGGCGTGGCGGGGGTCGGTGTCCAGCAGCGCGGCGGCGGCCCAGGTGGGGACGGTGCCGCCGTCGTGGAGGCTGAGCAGCCGCAGCAGCCGCCGGCCGTCGTCGGTGAGTCCGTCGTAGGTGAGGGCGAGGCTGGAGCGGATGACGAGTTCGCCGTGGGCGAGTTCGTCCAGGCGCCGTCGCTCGTCGGAGAGACGGTCGAGCATCCATTCCAGGGACCAGTTGGGGCGGGCGGTGAGCCGGGCGGCGATGATGCGCAGCGCCAGCGGCAGCCCGCCCACGGTGAGGACCAGGGCCCGTGCCGCCTCGGGTTCGGCGGCCACCCGCTCGGCGCCGATGGCGGCGGCGAGCATGTCGATGGCCTCCTCGGGGCCGAGGACGTCGACATGGAGCAGCCGGGCGCCGGGGACGCCGATCACTCCGGAGCCGCCGGTGATCAGGACACCGCAGTGGCCGGTGCCGGGCAGCAGCTGGCGCACCTGGCCCACGGTGCGGGCGTGGTCCAGGAGGATCAGGATCCTCTTGTCGGCGAGGAGGTTGCGGTACATCTCGGCCCGCTCGTCGACGGTCTCGGGGAGCTGGGATCCCGGGATGCCGAGCGCCCGCAGAAAGCGGCCGAGGACGTCGAGCGCGGTGAGGGGGATGGACGCGTTGCCGCCGAGGTCGCAGTAGAGCTGGCCGTCGGGATAGTCGCCCATCAACCGGTGGCCGAGATGGATGGCGAGGGTGCTCTTGCCCACACCGGAGGGGCCGGTGAGCACGGCGACGGGGGTGGGGCCCGCGCCGCTGCGCAGCAGCGTCTCCGCGGTGTGGATCAGCCGCTCGCGGGCGGTGAAGTCGGCGATGTCGGGCGGGAGCTGGAAGGGCACGGCCCGCTCGGGTGGCGGACGCTCGGGTGGCGTTCCCTCGGGAGCGGCCGTGGCCGCCGGTCCGCTCGGCGGCGGGTCGCGGTCGGGGGTCAGCTCCGGGTCACCGGCGAGGATGGCGGACTCCAGCCGCCGGAGTTCGTCACCGGGTTCGATGCCGAGCTGTTCCACCAGGATCAGCCGTCCGGAGCGGAACGCCTCCAGTGCCTCCGCCTGCCGCCCCGATCGGTAGAGGGCGAGCATCAGCCGTCCGCGCAGTCCTTCGCGCAGGGGGTGGTCGTTCACGAGGGCGACGAGTTCGGGGACGATCTCGGTGTGGCGGCCGAGCCGGAGTTCCAGGTCGATATGGGTCTCCAGATTGATCAGCCGGTGTTCGTCGAGCCGGGCGGCGATCGACTGGAGTCTGCTGCTGCGGGTGCCGCTGAGGGCGGGGCCGCGCCAGAGCCCGGCGGCCCGGCGGGTGCGGTCGGACGCCTCGTCCAAGCGCCCCGCGTCGGCGAGTAATCGGGCCTCGTCGCGGAGCGCGGCGAAGAGGCTGAGATCGATCCGGTCCGGGGCGACCACGATCATGTATCCGGGTTCGCGGGTGGTGATCCGGGAATGGTCGCCGAGTGCCGCGAGATTGACCCGCAGCGCGGAGACGCAGGTCTGGATCTGGGTGCGGGCGGTGGAGGGCGGCCGTTCACCCCAGATCGCGTCGATCAGGCTCTCCGTGCTCACCACCCGGTTGGCTTCGAGCAGCAGGGCGCTCAGGACCACCTGCTGACGGCCACGGGGAATGTGGGAGAGCTGGCCGGATGTCCCCGTGATCTCCAGTGGTCCCAGGATCCGGTACATGAGGTTGTCCGTGCGGTCCGCCATCGCGCGCCTGCCCTTCGCCCGGTTCGAAGGCTTCGCTGATCAGCAAGCTAGCACGCGCGGTTGGGCGGAGCCGGGCCGTCATCAGCCGGGCCCCAGCGATTCTCCTGCCATCCTCACGCCGGTGCCGGGGGCCGTCCTCACGCCGGGGGCGGGGCGTGCGTAGCGCCGGTCACCGGGGCATATGCCGCACCGGTGGCAGGGGCGTGTCGCGTACCGCCGACGAGGTCCTGACACCCGCCTGCGACCGGCTCCCGCGACCCACTCGCGACCGCCTCCTGACACCCGCCCGTCACGGACTCCCACGGCCCGTCCGCCACCGGCTCCCGCCATGGACCGGCGGCGGCGTCCTGCCGGGCACCGCCGACGGAGTCCCGCCGCATCCCACCGACGTACGTCCGCCGTGAGGCGATCAGTCCATGGGGCGACAGGGTGAAGACGTCGGCGAAGTCCACCCCCTCCGCCGCCACGCCGGGCGGGAAGAGGACCCCGAGCGCCACGCAGTGCCGCCGGTCGACACTCCACACCTCCCTGAGCTGGTACCGGTAGCGCCGCCGTCGCTCGGCCTCGATCACCGCCTCGCGCCCGCTGACGGATGGCTGGCCCGGCAGCAGGACGGTGGCGTCGGCGTCGAGCAGCGAGGCGAGCGTGTCGTAGTCATCGGCGTTGAGATAGGCGTAGCTGAGGGAGATGTGCTCCCCCGCCGCACCGCCCGGCCACGGGGTCCGCGCGTGGACGTCCGGCACGGATCATCCGCCTTCCGTGAGCCGGGCGGCCAGCCCCCGGCGGTCGGCTTTCCCGTTGGGGGTGATGGGCAGTCCGCTGAGCAGGTGGATCTCCTCGGGGACCATATAGCGGGGCAGGGCCTCGCCGCAGAAGGCGGCGAGCGCGGTGTCGGTGAGCGTCTCGATCCCGGGGCGCGCCACGACGCAGGCGACGAGGACGGGTTCGCCGCCCTGGGGCGCCAGGGGCAGGACGACGGCCTCGGCGACGTCCGGGTGGTCGAGCAGCCGGCGCTCCACCTCGCCGAGTTCGACCCGGTTGCCGCGCAGTTGGACCTGGGAGTCGGTGCGGCCGTGGAAGTACAGCTCGCCATCGGGTCCCCGGGAGGCGAGGTCGCCGGTCTTGAGCACCAGTTGGCCGGAGCGGGGCTCGGCGGGGTCGGGCACCCGGGCGGCGGCGGAGGCGGCGGGGTCGTCCCAGTAGCCGGTGAAGAGGGCGGGGGTGCGCAGATGGATCTCGCCGATGGTTCCGGTGCCCTCGATGATGGTGCCGGAGTCGTCGACGAGCAGCATCTCGGCACCGTCGTGGGCATGGCCGATGGAGAGCCGCTCGGTGGTCTCGGGCAGGGGGTTGGGTACGTCGGCGAAGGAGGCCGCCATGGACTCGGTGGCGCCGTAGCAGTTCACCAGCCGCAGCCCGGGCAGCAGCCCCTGGAGCGCGCGGATCTCGGCGAGCGGGAACTCCTCCCCGCAGAAGAGGACTCCGCGCACGTCGGTGAGGGCGGCCACGGTGCCGGGGAGGTGTTTGAGGGCCTGGCGCCAGATCGAGGGCACTCCGTTGACCTGGGTGGCGCGGGTGTCGGCGAGGACCCGCAGAAAGCGGTGGGGCCAGCGCATCAGCGGCCGGGGCACGGGTACCACGGCGGCGCCGCTGCCGAGCGCGAGCCCGATGTCGAGCAGGGAGAAGTCGAACTGGAGCGGGGAGGTGGTGGCGACGCGGTCCCCGGGTCCGACGATGTCCCGGGCGACCATGCCCCGGTAGAAGGAGGTGACGGCGCGGTGGCTCATCACCACGCCTTTGGGCCGTCCGGTGGTCCCGGAGGTGAAGATCATGTAGGCGGTGTCGGTGGGGGTCAGGGCGCGGCGGCGACGGGTGCGGGGGGCGGGGGCCCGCTCCACGGTCAGGGTGCCGTCGGCGAACCGTGCCGTCCCGGTGGGCGCGGGAACGCCGTCGCGGAGGCCGTCGGCCCGCTGGAGGAAGAGCGCGGCCTCGGTGGTGTCGATGATGGTCTGGAGGCGCTGGCGGGGGGTCTCGGGGCTGACGGGGACGAAGGGCAGACCGTTGACCGAGCAGGCCAGGATCACCGCGATGGCCTGCGCGGAGGTGTCGGACTCCACGATCACCCGGTCACCGGTGTCGAGGCCGAGGGCGGCCAGGGCGTCGGCGTAACCGAGGGTCAGTGCGCGCAGCTCGCGGTAGCTGAGGGTGTGGGTGGTCCCGTTGCGGACGAACTCGACCACGGCGGGGCGGTCCGGGGTGTGGTCGGCGGCGGCCAGCAGGAAGGTGTGGAACAGCTCGTGGTGGCCGGTGAGGGCGGGTGCGGTCATGACGGCGTCTCCTCGGTCCGGTGCGGCGGGCGGGCGGGGGCATCAGTCCGGTGGAGCGGACGGGCGGGGGTGTCGCTCTGGTGGAGCGGGCGCGCGGGGGCGTCGGCCCGGTGGAGCGGACGGGCGGGGGCGTCGATCCGGTGGGGGGTGCCGTCGAGCAGCACCAGCGGGGTGGCGCTGTCCCCGCGGGCCCGCAGGACGGTGCCGATGAGGAGCGTGTGGTCGAACACCTCGACGGTCTCGGTGAGTCGGCACACCACGGCGGCGGAGCAGCCGTCGAGGACGGGCACACCGTCCTCGTACGCGTACGGGACCCCGTCGAAGCGGCGGCCGGGATCACCGGAGGCGAAGCGGGTGACGAGGACGCGCTGGCGCCAGGAGAGCGCGTTGACGGCGAAGTGTCCGCTGGTGCGGATGGCGTGGAGGGTGTGTCCCTCGGTGCGCAGGGACACCACGACGCTCGGGGGTTCCAGGGAGAGCGACAGGACGGCGGTGGCGGTGCAGCCCGCCGGGCCGTGTGGGGTGGGGGTGGTGATGACGGTGACAAAGCTGGGGAACCGTCCCATGACGCCTCGGAAGGTGCCCTGGTCCACGCCGGTCCCGGTATCGGGGGTGAGGATGCTCATGCTGGACCCCTCAGGCCGCTTGGAGTGAGGACAGGGAGGCCACGAGCGCGGCCCGGTCGACCTTGCCGTTGGCGTTGAGCGGCAGCCGGTCGCGGAAGGTGAGCGTCGCGGGCACCATGTAGGCGGGCAGCGCGCCGCGCAGCGCCTCCCACAGCGGCTCCGCGGTCGCGGTGGGCCGTCCCGCGCACACCGCGTGGAGCCTGGGTTCGCCGCCCCGGCCGGGTACGGGGAGTACCACCGCGTCCACGACGCCCGGCTGGCGCAGCAGCACGGACTCGATCTCGCCGAGTTCGACCCGGTAGCCGTGGAGTTTGATCTGGTGGTCGAGGCGTCCGAGGTGGACCAGGAGTCCGTCCTGACGGCGGACCAGGTCGCCGGTGCGGTACCAGTGCGCGGGGGTCGGCCGGCGGGAGCCGTCGTGGATGGTGGCGCGAGCGCCGTCGTGGGTGAGGAAGCGGCCCCTGTCGTCCGCGGGGTCGAGGTAGCCGGGGAAGCGCTGGGAGCCGCGTACGCACAGTTCGCCCTCGTCGGCCGGGCGCCCGTCCTCGTCGAGTACGAGCATCTCCTGTCCGGGGTAGGGCGTCCCGATGGGCACCGTCCCGTTGCCGGTGACCGGCCAGCGCGCCGGATCGTCGGGGAGCCGGTACCCGGTCCAGGTCACCGTCGCCTCGGTGGGTCCGTAGGCGTTCTCGACCGCGCTGTGGGGGGCGGCGGCCCGCCACGCCTGGGCGTGGGCGCCTTTGAGGGCCTCGCCGCAGAAGACGCTCCACCGCAGGGTGGGCATCGCCCCGGGGCGCAGCGCCCGCAGCCGCAGCGCGAGCGCCGCCACCGACGGCACGGAGTTCCAGTGGGTGATCCGGGCGCTGTTGACATAGCGGACCGGGGAGAGCAGGTCCTGGCGGGTCGGCACCACCAGGGTGGCGCCGGAGCCCCAGGCCCCGAACAGGTCGTACACCGACGGGTCGAAGGTCAGGTCGAAGGTCTGCGACATCCGCGCGCCCGGCCCCAGTCCGTACCGGGGGATGACCTGGCCCAGGAAGGCGGCGACGTTGGCGTGGGTGACGGGGACCCCCTTGGGCCGCCCGGTCGATCCGGAGGTGAAGAGGATGTACGCGAGGTCCCACCCGTCGGGTGTGGCGGTCGGCGGGGGGACGGGGTAGCGGGGCAGCCGCTCCAGGTCGGTGTCACCGAGCGGCAGTACGGGGACGGGGAGCCCCTCCCGTCCGGGCAGGGCCGCGTCGGCGAGGATCAGGTCCAGGCCCGCCTCGCGGGCCACGGCGGCGCTGCGGGCGATCGGGAAGGCGGGGTTCAGCGGGACGACGGTGGCCCCGAGCCGGGCGATGGCCAGATATCCGGCGTAGGCGAGGACGTTACGGGAGGCGAGCAGTCCCACCCGGGCGGGGACCCGTCCCAGGTAGTCGGTGACGGCGCCCGCGACGGCCTCGGAGAGGGCGGCGAGCCGCGCGTAGCTCAGATGGTGCCCGTCGACCTCCAGCGCGGTCCGCTCCTGCCCGTGGCGCAGCGCGGAGTGGGCGAACCAGTCGTAGAGCCGGGTGGGTGTGGTCGTCATGGCCGCTCCTCCTTCCGGATCAGGTTCATGGCGTCGGTCAGGTCGGCGAACGCCCGTGTCAGCAGGCCGGTCCTGGGGCGGCCGCGCCCGGCGGACTCCAGGGCGAACCGGAGGGAGCGCGGCAGTTCGCCCCAGCGCGCCGCGGCGTCGGCGGCGGCGTCGGCGGGCACTCGCCCGGTGGCGGCGAGGAGTTCCAGCCGGTGGCGCTGGTGGCGGGAGGCGGCCCAGAGGTCGTCGGCGTGGGCGGCGAGGAGCGCCGGGTCGGAGATCAGCCGGTCGGCGAGGAACTCCAGCGCCTCGCCGGTGTCGGTGAGCCAGGGGCCGTCGAGCGCTTCCTGAGGCGGCAGGGGCGCCCGTACCAGCCAGCGGTGGTCACCGGGCGCGGGCAGCGGGGTGGGGGTGCCCAGGGCGTGGCTGTCCCGCAGGACGAACGGGCGGGGCAGCGCCCCGAGGGGGGTGAGCAGGGAGCGCAGTCCGTCGTCGTCGACGACCGTGCGGTGGGGTTTCTGTTCGCCGTCGGGCAGCAGCGCGGCGAACCGGTCCTCGATGTGCCAGGTGCCGAGGCCGCCGGGCACGGGCCGTACCACGATCCAGTGGGCCGCCGTGGACCGTCCGTACGCCGGGGACCAGGGCACGGTACGGGTGTTGGCGACGGCCAGCACCCGGCCGAAGCGCTCGGCCTCCTCGCGCAGGGCCGTCCGGGTGCGCTCCCACTCCGGGGAGCCCCGGTAGACGAGTCCTTCGGCCGCGCCGGTGAGGCAGCCGGGGCGGGCGCTGAGGTCGATCCTGCCGTGGTGGGAGAAGGCGATCCCGGGGCCGGACGGGTCGGGGCGGACGGCGAGCCGGATGGACTCGGCGAGCCGCCGGGCCGCGTCGGGCCGCTCGGTCTCCAGATAGGCCACGAGACTGGTGGTGTAGCAGCTCAGCTCCATGACGGGGGTTCGTACGGCGGTCATCGGGACACCTCCCAGGCGCAGCTGACGGGGATCGCGGAGAGAGCTGTGTGGTCACCGTGGTCACCGTGGTCGCGCAGGGCGCGCCAGGTGAAGCCCTTCCAGGTGCCCCTGGTCTGCCGGGGCCGTACGTCCACCCTCCAGGGGGCGCCGGAGAGCCCGGTTCCCTCGGCCTTCACACACGCTTCCTGCGCGGTCCAGATCCAGGCGAACTCGACGCCTTGTTCGGCGGGCGGCAGGGCGGCGAGGGTGGCGTGTCCGGCGCGGACACAACGGCGGACCATCCGGGGGTCGAGACGCTCGGGAGGCCGCTGGACGTCGACGCCGACGGCACGGCCGAACGCGACGGCGGCGGCGGTCTGGCCCGCGTCATGCGAGACGCTGATGCCGAGGTCGGGGCGGCCGGCCAGCAGGGGCCTGCCGTGGTGGCCCCGGACGACGGGCAGCTCCGCCGCGTCGGGCGCGACCTCGGCCAGCAAGTGGCGCAGCGCGGCCCGGCCCGCGAGGAACTCACGGGCCCGCCAGTCGGCCATGCCGTCGGCCGCGGCCCGGTCGGCGGGGTGCGGGTCGGCATGGGGGGTCGCGGGCCGGGTCAGGGCCCAGACTCCGGGGGCGATCTGGAGGGGTGTCATGGGGCGCTCCGTCAGCTCGTCGGGCTGGTCGGCGAGTGGGGCGGGGCGACGGCGGTGGCGCCCGGCGGGACCGGCGGATCGGTGCGGTGCGGCGGCTCGGTGGGATCCGATGGACGGGTGAGGGGGGAGGGGACCGTGGGAGCGGAAGGGTCAGCGGGACGGGACGGGTTGGCCGGTTCCGGCGAGTCCGTCGGGCTCAAGGGGCCGGCCGGACGCGCCGGGGCGGTCGGATCGGACCGGCTGGTCAGGTGCGCCGGATCGGCCGGGCCCGAGAGGCCAGCCGGACGCGCCGGGGCGGTCGGATCGGACCGGCTGGTCAGGTGCGCCGGGGCGGCCACATCCGGCAGACCGGTCAGGCTCGACGGGGCGGGCAGATCCGCGAGGAGCGCGTCACACGCGCCCGCCACCGTGGAGAGCACGACCTCGGTGGCGCCGCCGCCGATGCTCCACAGGGCGGCCTGGGCCCGGGTCCACTGGGCTCCGGTCGCGGCGAACCCGTCGGCTCCCTGGAGCCGGGCGCAGTCGGCGAGCACCCGCTCGACGGTCAGCGCGGCGCTCGCCTTGAGCAGGGCCGCGGCGGCGGTGTCGTGGTCGCGGGCGACCTTCTCCGCGTACCGGTCGGTGAGGGCACGCAGTTCGTGGACGCGGACGACGGCGGCGGCGACCCGCTGGCGCACGCTCTCCAGCCCCCACAGCGTGCCGTCCCCGTGGCGGCGCCCCGTGAGGCGGCGGACGGTCTGCCGCAGCACCCGGGTGCACAGGGCGACGGCCCACAGGGTGCCGGTGAGCCTCTCCACGGCGATGTGGGAGGCGAAGGAGGTCATACCGCGGCCCACCCGGCCGACGACGTGGTCGCGGGGCAGCCGGACGCCCGTCAGCCGCAGATGGCCGGTGCCGGATCCGTCGAAGAGGGCGGTGTCGGCGGCCTCGACGGTGACACCGGGTGCGTCGGCGGGCACCAGGACCCAGGTGAAGTTGGTGAAGTGGCCGCCCTCGCGGTGGCGGGCGAGCACCAGGTGGTGGTCGGCGTGGACGGCGTTGCTGATCCACCGTTTGGTGCCGGTGACGGTGAGGGTGTCGCTGTCGTCGTCGAAGGTGACGGTGGTCGCGAGCCCGGCCAGATCGGTGCCCGCGCCCTCGTCGGTCGCCGCCAGCGCGATGACGGCCTCGCCCGTGAGCGCCCGCCGCAGGGCGCGGGCGGCCGGGTCGCCACCGAGGGTGAGCAGCGGCAGCGCGGTGGCGATCTGCACACAGATCGCGAGCGTGGTGCCGATGCCGAAGCGTGCGTCGCAGTCGGCCATCAGCCGGCCGAGCGCGGCGGGGTCGGTTCCGGCGGCCGGGTCGCCATCGCGGTAGACGCCGGTGAGGCGTCCGGCCGCGCCGAGGGCGGCCCAGACCCGGCGCCCGTCGGCGTCCGTGGGGACGGGGTGGGGTGCGGGTACGGAGGCGGGGGCGGCGGTCGTGTCGCGCGGCGGGATCGCCTCCGTACGGTGGGAGAGTCCGGGCCGCACCCGCGCCAGCGCCGCCGCCGGGTCCACCGGGTCCACCGGGTCCGCCAGGAGTGTGATCCGCTCAGACAAGGCGCACCTCCGGGTCCAGCAGGGCGAGTCGCCCATCGGCCTGGTGGAGCCGGTCGTTGGCGTAGTTCAGCGGGGCCGAGCGCAGATCGCGCAGGGCGAGTTCGAGCCGGGTCGCCGAGCCCTTGAGATAGCCGTCGCGGAGCCCGACGGCGGTGATGAGTTCCTCGACGGCGGCCTGGCACTGCTCGGACGCGGTCAGTTTGAGGGCGTTGAGGAGCAGTTGCAGGGGCGGGGTGGAGAGGTCGGCGGCGGCGCTGACGGCGCGTTCGGTGTGGCGGAGCAGGGCGTGTACGGTGTCGATCCGCTGGCGGGCGGTGGAGAGCCGGGTCAGCAGCAGTTCGGAGCCGGGGTCGAAGCGGCCGCGCCCCTCGGGGGAGCGCAGCAGGCGCACCACCCGGGCCAGGGCGCCGGTCGCGGTGCCGAGCCAGGCGGCGGACCAGGCGAGGTGGGCGAGCGGGCCGAAGACCTCGCCCGCGATACGGGAGAACCGTCCGTGTTCGCCGATGACCTGGTGGGCGGGGAGCCGTCCGGTGAGCCGGAGGGCGACGCTGTGGCTGGCGCGCATGCCCATGGGGTTCCAGGAGCCGCTCTGTTCGATGGTGAGCTGGTCGCGGCCCGCGTAGACCAGGGAGACCTGGTGGGGCGAGGTGGCGTCGGGCGCCTGGACGGTCAGCAGGAAGCCGTCGGCGTGGGCGCCGCCGGTGACGATCGGTGCGAACCGGTCCACGACCAGGTCGGTGCCGTCGCGGTGGAGCGGCGACCGGGCCGTGAGCAAGTGGCCGCCCTTGCCGCTCTCGGTGGTGACGGAGGCCAGGTAGCGCCGTCCGGCGGCGATCTCGGGGAGCAGCTCGTCCCGGAGCCGGGGCGGGGCGTGCTGGACCACGGCGGCGACCTGCTGGCAGTGCATCCCGAGGATCATGGCGACGGACATATCGGCCCGCCCCAGTTCGACACAGACATCGAGGAGGTCGGCGAGCCCGCCGCCGAGTCCGCCGTGGGAGACGGGGACGGTGAGGCCGAGCAGTCCGGACGCGCGCAGGGCGGCGAGCGCCTCGACGGGGAAGTCGGCGTCGCGGTCGTGGCGGGGCGCGTGCTCGGCGGCGACGGCCGCCACCCGCCGGGCGCGCTCCAGGACCGTCGGCCCGCCCGTGGCACTGTCGCGGGGACCCGGCTCCCGTACGGAGTCCTCCCAGGCGGTTCCCTTCCGTACGGCGTCTTCCCGGGCTGCCCCCTCCCGTGCGGAACCTTCCCGTGCGGAACCTTCCCGTACGGCGCCTTCCTGTATGGACTCCCGGTGCGGGGACCGCTCATGGGCCGGGGCGAGGACGGGGTCTCCGGTGCCGGGGTGCGGTGTGCGGAGCCCGGTCAGCGCGGCGCTCATGAGACGCCCGCCCGGCCGTCGGCGGTCCGTGCGGCCTCGATGGCGTCCCAGAGCGTTCCGGCGGTGGCGAACGTGGCGTCGTTGAGGTCCTCGTCCGCCAGGGAGATCTCGAAGGTGTCCTCGATGCCGAAGAGCAGCTCGATCGAGCGCATCGAGTCGAGGCCGAGCGCCCTCAGGTCGGCGTCGGGCGTCAGCTCGTCCTCGCCGAGGTAGGTCAGGAAGGGGGTGAGCAGTTCGGTGAATCGGATGTCCATGGCGGTCGCTCCCGGGGTGTCTGTCGTCGTACGGAGTGCGGGGGTTCTGTCCTGCGGAGTACGGAGGGTCAGTGGGGGCAGCGGGGGGCGGGGCGGCGGGTCAACGGGGGCCGGTGGCCTCGGCGGCGAGGCGGCACAGGGCGTCGACGTGGTGCAGGTTCTCCGGCACCAGGTCGTCGGCGGCGAACTCGACACCGAGCCGCTCCTCCAGCGCCTCGACGATCTCCACCACCTGGAAGGAGGAGAAACCGGGGAGATCGGTGAGGGCGGGCGCGGCCTCGACCTCGGCGGTGTCGACGGCGAGGACGGAGGCGACCGTGGCGGTCACCACCGTCCGCAGTCCGGCACCCTCCGGCGGGGCCATCGGCGCGTCATCGTCCAGGGCCGTGAGGATCCGGCGGTCGGCGTGGAGGGCCGCGGCGAGGTCGTCGAGGAGCCGCCGGGACTCGGGGCGGCCCCGCTCCAGCCGTCGCAGGGCGAGGAAGGTCTGCTCGGCGAGACGGTCCAGCCGTCGCAGGTGCTCGGCCAGCTCCGCCGGGGCGGCGGAACCCTCCCGCTCCAGGTGGGCGCCGTACAGCCGCCGCTGGCGCGCCAGCAGCCAGGTCTCCGTGGCGAGTCGGCCGATGGCGGCCGTCCGGTCGGGGTGGTCGGCGTAGGCCGTGACATACGCCGCGATATCGCCGCCGTGGTCGGTGCCGGAGGCGGGGCGCCCGGCCTCCGGCGCGGGCTCGAACGCGATCACCAGGGAGGACACCGGCAGTTCGGCCCAGTCCAGCAGCCACTCCCCCGGTGAGGCCAGACCCCAGGGGGTGTGGCTGTGGTAGGCGTCGGTGACCACGGCCCGGGTGCCCATGGGGGCGACGAGGTAGCTGTGCTCCATGTGGCGTCGGCCGTGGTAGGGCAGCCAGGACATCGCGTAGGTGTCGGCGAGGACGTAGAGCGTGCCGTGCTCCTGGGCGAGCAGGGCCAGTTCCCCCGGCGTCACCTCGTTCCAGCGGGCGCGCTCCACCAGTCCCAGCTCCCCGGCCGCGGCGAGCTGGGCCAGCGGGTCGGGCTCGATGGTGGGCAGTCCGTGCGGGCCGGGCCTCGGAGTGAACCGTACGGTGGCGCCGAGGGCCAGATGGGCGCCGGGCCCGTGGTGGCGGTCCGCGAGGACGGCGAGGCTGGACTGGACACAGTCGAGCAGTTCGGCGCGGACCGTGGCCGGCCCGGTGGGCGCGGTGGTGGAGACCGGCGCGGTGGCGGACACCGTCATCGCAGCCCTCCCGTCAGCAGGGGCGCGCCGGGGCGGACCGGGGAGAGCCCGGAGACCGCGCGCAGCAGGGCCTCCTCGGTGGGGGCCTCGTCGCCGAGCTCCCCGGTGAGGAGCTGCTCGTAGGCGGCCAGGTCGAGATAGCCGTGGCCGCTGACGCAGACCAGGACACCGCGTTCGGCGCGGAGTCCGTCGGCCCCGGTGGTGGCGAGTTTCGCGGCGGCGGCGAGCGCGTGTCCGGACTCGGGGGCGGGCAGTACGGCCTCGTGCCGGGTGAGCAGCCGGCCCGCGTCGAGGGCCTCGCGCTGGGTGACGGCGGTGGCGTCCAGCTCGCCGGTGTGCCGCAGCGCGGAGATGAGTTTGGCCGCGCCGTGGAAGCGCAGGCCCGCCGCGTGGGCGTCGGGGATCGGGTGGTCGCTGCCGATGGTGTACATGGCCTCCATCGGCCCCGAGCCGGTCGCGTCGGTCTTGTCGTAGGCGTAGACGCCCCGGGTGAGCTTGGGCGCGGTGGCGGACTCGGCGGCGACCAGGGTGGGCAGGGGCGCGCCGGTGGAGCGGGCCTCGGCGAGGAAGGGCAGCGCGATGCCGCCGAAGTTGGAGCCCGCGCCGACGGCGCCCACCACGGTGTCGATCGCGGCCTCCGCCTCGGCGAGCTGGGCCTGGGCCTCGATGCCGATGACGGACTGGTGCAGGATGCTGTACGTCTCGCCGCTGCCGATGCTGAAGGCGACACCGTCGTGGGTCGAGGCGTACTCGACCGCCTCGCCGATGGCGAGGGCCAGGCTGTTGCCGACGCCCTCGGTGCGGCGGGCGGCGACCTGGGTGAGGCCGCTGGGGCTGGTGTGGAGCTCGGCGCCGAGCATCCGCATCAGGACGCCCCGGTAGGGCTTGCGGCGCAGGCTGGACTCGACCATGAAGACCCGGCAGCGCAGTCCGAACAGGGCGCAGGCGGCGGCCAGCGCGGTGCCCCACTGACCGGCTCCGGTCCCGGTGACCAGCTCCTTCACCCCGGCTTTTCTGTAGTAGTGGGCCTGGGCGAGCGCGGTGTTGAGCTTGTGGCTGCCGGAGACGTTGCCGCCCTCGTACTTCATATAGACCGGCACCCGGGCGCCGATGGCCCGCTCGAAGCCGGTGGCGCGCCACAGCGGGGTGGGCCGGAAGGTGCGGTAGGCGTCGCGGACCTCGTCCGGGATCGGCCAGTACTCGCGGGAGGAGACGCTCTGGCGGACCAGTTCCAGCGGGAGGTTGACGCCGACGGCGCCGCCGCTCACGCTCTCGGGGGTCAGGTCCGGCGGCAGCGGCTCGGCCAGGTACGGCAGGGTGCTGCGCCACTGGGTGGGGAGCGCGGCCGTCATGCGGCACCTTCCGTTCCGGCGAGGACGACGTCGATGAGGTCGCCGACGGTGGTGAAGGAGCGGCCGACGAAGAGGTCGTCGGGGAGGGTGACGTCCAGTTCGTCCTCGATCCGCACCAGCATGCCGACGAAGCCGAGGGAGTTGACCCGCAGCAGGTCGCCGACGAGCGGCTCGTTCTCGGTGATGGTGGCCGGGTCGATGGAGAGCCGGGACTCGGCGATGACGACGCGCCGGACGGTGGCGCCGACGGTGGACCGGTCGAGCCGGTGGGTGGTGGTCATGGGTGCCTCTCGCGGGTCGATGGGCCCGCCGGGTCAGGGCGGTGCCACGGTGGGTGCGGGCGGACGCGGAGGGCCGGCCTCGCGGGGGCGGGATGGGGTGGTCCGGCCACGGCGGTGTGGAGGAGAACCGTCAGGCGGAGGAGAGCGGTCAGGCGGTGCCTCTGTCGCACGCTCGCGGGATCGCAGGATCGCAGGATCGCAGGATCGCAGGATCGCGGGATCGCGGGATCGCGGGTTCAGCCGCGCATCCGGCCGTGTGCCTCGACGACCCAGGCGCTGGTCATCAGCGCGTCCAGGGTCACCGGTCCCCGGATGTGCAGCCGTCCGGTGGCGATGGAGAGTTCGGGGCCGAGCCCCAGGGTGGGTCCGTCATGGAGCCGCAGCGAGCCATTGACGACGATCATGGCCGCGTCCACCTGGCGGGTGAAGCGTTCCGCCACGGCCGGGTCCTCGGTGAGCACGCCCTCGGTGTGGTGCGAGCCGTGGGCACGGATATGGGCGGTGGCGGCGTCGAGGCCGGTGACCGGCAGCACCGCGATGACCGGGTCGAGGAACTCACGGCCCCGGTCGTGGTCGGCGAGCCGCTCGGTGCGCCAGGGCGCGCCGTCCCGGGGCTCCGGGGCGGTGAGCGAGGGGTCGAGCCGCAGGGTCAGTGTGGCGTTCTCGCGCTCGCAGGCGGCCAGGACCGCCGCCACATACGCGTCGGCGATCTCCTCGTCCACCAGGACCAGTTCGACCGAGGTGCATCCGGCGGGCTCGGGGATCTTGCTGTCGAGGGTGGCGCGGGCGGCGAGCGCCAGGTCCGCGTCGCCATGGACGTACAGGTGGTTGACGCCGCCGCCGCTGGCGATGAGGGGGATGGAGCTGGCGGTACGGCAGTAGTCGATCAGGGAGGGGCTGCCCCTCGGGATGAGCACGTCGACCTGGTCGGGCCGGGCCAGCAGCGCCTTCATCAGCGAACGGTCCGGGTCGTCCAGGACGGTGACGAGCCCCGTGGGCAGTCCGGCGGCGGCGAGCGCGGCGGTGGCGGCCCCGGCGAGCGCGGCGTCGGTGGCGGCGCTCTCCTTGCCGCCGCGCAGCAGGACCGCGTTGCCGACGGCGACGGGCAGCAGCGCGCCGTCCACGGTGACGGTGGGCCGCGCCTCGTAGATCATGAAGGCGACGCCGAGTGGCTGGCGGACGCGCCGCAGGAAGGCTCCTCCACCGGCCGGGGCCAGCGGGGTGTCGGCGACGGCGGCGTCCAGTTCCTTGGCGACCGCCCCGGTCAGCGCCACCATGGCGTCGAGGTGGGCGTCGGTGAGGCGGAGCCGCTCGACCAGGGTGGCGGGCAGGCCCCGGCGCCGGGCACGGTCGAGGTCGGCCGTGTTGGCGCGCTGGATGCCGGGCCAGCGCTGGGTGAGCTGATAGGCCAGTTCACGGCAGTAGCGGCGGTAGGCGTCGTCCCCGAGTGGCGGGGCGTCGTTGACGGCGGCGCGGGCACGGCGCAGGATCTCGTCGACCATGGCCGTCACCACATGAACTGTCCGCCGTCGACGATCAGTTTCTGACCGTTGACGTAGGACGCGTTCGGGCCGGTGAGGAACTCCAGCGCGTCGGCGATGTCCTCGCTGGTGCCCATGCGGCGGGTGGGGATCTCATCCAGGGTGAGCGCCATCCGCTCCGGGTCGTCCAGCCGCCAGCGGGTCCGCAGCTCCTCGGTGTCGATCATGCCGGGGATCAGGCAGTTGACCCGGATGGTGGGGGCGAGTTCCAGGGCGAGGACCTTGGTCAGCTGGAGCAGACCGGCCTTGCTGGCGCAGTAGTTGGCGCCGTCGACCCGGGGCCGGATCCCGGTGGTGGCGCCGATGTTGACGATCGATCCGCCACCGGCCTCCAGCATGGCCGGGGCGAGCGCCCGGATCAGCCAGAACGGCCCGGACAGATTGGTGTCGATCACCCGCCGCCAGTCCTCGTCGGTGAGCTGGAGAAAGGGGCGGTCGCGGTTGAGGCCCGCGTTGTTCACCAGCACCGACGGGGTGCCGTGTTCGGCGAGGACCCGGGCGGCGGCGCCGGCGACCTGTGCGGCGTCGGAGAGGTCGACCCGCATCGTGGTCAGATGACCGGCGTTGTCCTGCTCGGCCTTCTCCGCGGCCTCCCGGTCGGCGGCGTAGAAGGCGATGACGTGGTGGCCCGTACGGATCAGGCGGCGGCTCAGGGCCAGCCCGATCCCGCGGGTTCCGCCTGTGACGACGGCGAGTGGTTCCGGCATCCCCGACTCCTTGTGATGACGTGGGCAAGTAGCGTCATAAACAGGGGAGTTCCTGCCTGACGGCGGCTCTTGGGCATCCGTTCGAAGGTGTGATGCCATCGTGGGAGCCGGGGTAGGCCAGGGTCAAGGAATGCGGGCGGGCGGGCGATAGGGATGCCGGATGACGGGATTACCCATCCCGGAGGCGGGCCGCTGACCTGGCCCCATAGAAGAACCCGAGGGGCCCATCGGCTCCGCGAACCCGCTCCCGGAAGCGGGACGGCTACGGTACGGGGGTGCCGCCCCGGCCCGTTGGCGCGCCGGTGGTCGCCCGGTGGCGGGAGGTGTACCGACGGGACTTGGTGCGGTTGCCGCACACCCGCATCGAGCACCAGCGTCTGCTGCGGTTCTTGGAGGTGTCCCAGAAGACCCAGCCACAGGTGTGCTCGGCACAGCGCTTGAGCCGCTCGATCTCGCCGGTCAGCGCGGTCCGGGTCCAGGCGACGGCGAGCCGGGCGAGGGCCGTGGCCGCGGGCGGCTGACCCGGGGCCGGGCGCAGCGGGCCGGGCGGCGGGCCCGTCTCCGTACCCGGGTCGGATCCCGTCCCCGCACCCCGGCCGGATCCCGGGTCCGCGTCCCCGCCGGGCGCCGGTCCCCCGTCCGGCGCTCCGGGGCCCAGGGCGACCAGGACCGGAACCGTCGCCAAGACCGCGTCGGCGGCGGCGAGACGGCGGGGCGCGATGGGGTCCGCCGGGTCGAGGGCCTCCCGGAAGCCCTCCCGCAGCGCGAGGAAGGAGCGGTGGTCGGCCGCGCTCAACGACGGCGTGGAGGAGGTGAGTCCCTGGGTGGTGAGCCAGTCGGCGAGCGCGCCGGGGGTGGCGATGTCGTCCTCGCCGCTCTCCAGGTCGATGGTGTTCAGGAAGGACTCGATCAGCCCGGCCGCGTACGAGGGCTCGGTCACGGTGGGCCGCCTTTCCCGTGGACGCCGTGGGCGCCATGAACATCATCGACGCCATGCACATCATCGACGCCATCGACGATCGCTCTGCCCCCATCAGGGTTCTTGATGGGCGATGGCTGGATTCCTCTGTTCCGTCAGCATACCGCTGCCATACTAACCAGCAAAGGCACTTAGGAGGTTAACCATGAGTGGGGTGCTCGACAAGCGCGCACCGTCCGCCCCCGGCCGGGACGGGTCCGGGCGGCGGCGGATGGACCGCAGCGACCGCAACACCGCCGTGCTGGTGGGCTTCACCGCCATCACCAACCTGGCCGACGGCGTCACCAAGGTCGTGCTGCCACTGATGGCCACCCAACTGACCGACTCCCCCGCCCAGGTGGCCGGGGTGGGCCTCACTCTGACGCTGCCATGGCTGCTGGTCGCGCTGCATGTGGGTGTGCTGGTGGACCGGTTCGACCGGCGGCTGCTGCTCTGGCTGGCCGACGGCGCCCGGATGCTGGTCGTCGCCGCCCTGCTCGTCCTCACCCTCCAGGACTCGATCAGCCTCACCTCTCTCTACGTCGGCGGACTGGTCCTGGGCGTGGCGGAGGTGGTCGCCCTGACCTCGGCGGCGACCCTCGTCCCGGCGGCGGTCGCCCGCGAGGGCCAGGAACGCGCCAACGCCTGGGTCGCCGGGGCGGAGACCGCGTGCAACGAGTTCTGCGGACCCTTCATCGGGGGGCTGTTGGTGGCGGCGGGCTCCAGCGTCGCCCTCGGCTGGACCGGCGCGGGCTATGTCATCGGCACCCTGATCCTGGTCTTCCTGGTCGGGAGGTTCCGGCCGGAGCGCGACACGTCCCGCCCCGCGGGCACGGTCAACCAGCGCATCGCCGAGGGACTGCGCTTTCTGTGGGGGCAGCGGCTGCTGCGCCTGATGGCGCTGGCCCTGACCGTGCTCTCCTCCTGCTGGGGCGCCTGGCTGGCGCTGATGCCGCTGATGGCGACCTCGGTGATGGGGCTCGACGCGCGGGAGTACGGCATCCTGCTGAGCGCGCTCGGCGCGGGCGGACTGATCGGCGCGGTCTCCGTCACCACGGTCAACCGGCTGCTGGGCCGCCGCTGGTCGATGTTCGCCGATCTGATCGGCACGGCGCTGATGGTCGCCGCGCCGGTCTTCACCACCAACCTCTGGGTGGTCGCCGCCAGCGCCTTCCTCGGCGGCATGGGCGGCATCCTGTGGACGGTGAACTCCCGCACCATCAGCCAGCGGCTGGTCGACGACTCCATGTTCGGCCGCTACAACGCCGCGGCCCGGCTCTTCAGCTGGGGCGCGATGCCGCTGGGCGCCGGTCTGGTCGGACTGCTCGCCGAGTTCTTCGGCATGCGGGCCGCGTTCTCGGTCTTCGCCGTGGCCACCCTCCTCATCATGGTCCCGTTCCTCCGTACGGTCACTCCCCGGGCACTGGCGGAGGTCGACGCGGCATCGGCGCGCAACTGAGACCTCTCCACCGGACCATCCGGGGCTCACGCACCCCGGCACCGCGCCCTCATCCGGTGCGGCCCCGGTGGCCGGTCGCACACCCTCCGCCCGTGCGGCCCCCGGGCGCCACATGCGCGTCAGGCGGCCGGTCACCGCTATCCGGGCAGCGGGAGCACTTGTCGACCGGCCAGTGGACGGCGCTGTTCCGGCCGGTCGACGCCTCTTAGGCTCAAGGAACTCCCTCGCGTCACTTTCCTTGCACCGGAGGTCGTCGCATGCCCTCGCCCGCCATCTCACCCGTGTCCGCAGCCGCGCCCCTGGCGGCCGCCCCGGAGACGGAGCGCTTCCGCGCCTACGGATCCCATCACGTCGACGCGCTGACGGAACGTTTCGGGATCCCCCAGGACATCGCCCGCTCCATCAGGGCCCTCGCCACGGTCCTGCCGTTCCGCGTGAACGAGTATGTCCTGACCCAGTTGGTGGACTGGGAGAGCATCCCCCGGGACCCCATATTCCAGATGGTCTTCCCCCAGCGGGGGATGCTCCCCGCCGAGGACGAGCGGCGGCTGACGGGCCTGCTGGACGATCCGGGCGCGAAGAAGGAACTACGCCGGACCGTCCAGCGGATCCGCCACCGCCTCAATCCCCATCCATCGGGTCAGAAGCAGCTCAATGTGCCCACCGTCGACGGCGACGCGGTCCCCGGCCTCCAGCACAAGTACCGCGAGACGGTGCTGTACTTCCCCGGCCAGGGCCAGACCTGCCACGCGTACTGCACGTACTGCTTCCGCTGGGCCCAGTTCGTGGGCGATGCCGAGCTGCGCTTCGCCGCGCCGGACCCCGGGGGGCTGATCGGCTATCTCGGCCGCCATCCCGAGGTCCATGACGTCCTGGTCACCGGCGGCGACCCCATGATCATGTCCACGGAGCGGCTGCGCGGCCATATCGAGCCGCTGCTCGCCGTGGACTCCGTCCGTACGGTCCGGATCGGCACCAAGTCGGTCGCGTACTGGCCGCAGCGCTTTGTCACCGACCCGGACGCCGACGAGGTGCTGCGGCTCTTCGAGCGGGTGGTGGCGTCCGGGCGCAATCTGGCCGTCATGATGCACTTCACCCACCCCCGGGAGCTGGAGACCGATCTCGCCCGGCGGGCGGTGGCCCGGATCCGCGCCACCGGGGCGCTCGCCTACTGCCAGGCGCCGCTGGTCGCGCACGTCAATGACGACCCGGCGGCCTGGAGCGCCCTGTGGCGGGCCGAACTCGCGGTGGGCGCCGTGCCGTACTACCTGTTCGTGGAGCGGGACACCGGCCCCTACGAGTACTTCAAGGTGCCGCTCGCCCGCGCCCATGAGATCTTCCGTGCCGCGTATCTGACGCTGCCGGGGCTGGCCCGTACCGTACGTGGGCCTGTCATGTCCGCAACACCTGGCAAGGTGGTGGTCGACGGAACCACCGAACGGCACGACGGACGTTACTTCCAGCTACGGCTGCTCCAGGCCCGCGACCCCCTGCTGGTGGGCCGGCCCTTCCTGGCCCACTATGACGAGAACGCCGCCTGGCTCAGCGATCTGCGGCTCGCCGACGACACCCCGGCGGAGATCGCCACGGCCGTCACGGGCGGCCCGCTCGGCCCGGTGGCCGACGAGAGCGCCACCACCGCCCGGTTCGACGAGGAGCTGGCCCATGCCTGAGCCCACCCGCTGGCACACCTCGCCCAATCTCGCCCTCAACCAGCAGGTCGCCGAACGGCGCGCGGCGGGCGAGCGCATCATCCACCTCGGCTTCGGCGAGTCCCGGTTACCCGTCTTCGGCCCGCTGGCCGAACGCCTGGCCACGGGCGCGCGGGAGGGCGGCTACGGCCCGGTCGCGGGCTCCGCCGGGGCCCGTGAGGCCGCCGCCGGATACTTCGGCCGCCGCCGACTGCCCACCTCCGCCGACCAGATCGTCCTCGGCCCCGGCAGCAAACCGCTGCTCATGGCACTCCAGCATGTTCTGCCCGGTGATGTGCTGCTGCCCCGGCCCGCGTGGAACTCCTACGCGCCCCAGGTCCGGCTCGCGGGCAAGCGGGCGTACGGGGTGCCGATCCCGGCCGAGTGCGGCGGGGTGCCCGACCCCGCCGCCGTACGGGAGGTGGTGCGGTCCGCCCGCGCGGCGGGCGGCGACCCCCGGGTGGTGATCCTGACCCTGCCGGACAATCCCACCGGCACGCTCGCGCCGCCCGCGCTGATCCGGGAGATCGGCGCGCTGGCGCGGGAACTGGACCTGGTCATCGTCTCGGACGAGATCTACCGCGACATCGTGCACGACCCGGCCACCCCCTTCCTGAGCCCCGCTGAGATCGCGCCCGAGCGCACGGTCATCACCACCGGGCTCTCCAAGACGCTCGCCATCGGCGGCTGGCGCGTCGGGGTGTGCCGGTTCCCGGAGACCGAGGCCGGACGGCGGGCCCGGGACGGTGTCGTCTCCGTCGCCAGCGATGTCTGGTCCACCCTGGCCGTGCCCATGCAGGAGGTGACGGCCTACGCCTTCGCCGAACCCCCGGAGATACGGGAGCGGCTCGCCGACAGCGCCCGGCTGCACGGCGTCGTCGCCCGCGAGGTCCACCGGATCATGACGGCGGCCGGAGCCGACTGCCGCCCGCCGACCGGGGCGTTCTACGTCTACCCCGACTTCGGGCCGCTGCGCGGACTCCTCGCCGGGAAGGGGGTCACCGGCTCCGACAGCCTCCAGCGCCATCTCCTGGACGCGCACGGCGTCATGGTCCTCGCCGGACACCATCTCGGCGACGACACCTCGGCCCTGCGCTTCAAGGCCGCCACGAGCATGCTCTACGGGGACACCGTGAAGGAACAGGAGGAGTCCCTGGCGGCGCCGGATCCGCTGACCCTGCCCCATGTGGCGGACGTACTGACCCGGCTGGAGGAGGCCATCGGCGAGCTGGCCGGAGGCTAGGGCCCGCTGGGCGGGCGCGCCCCGGTGCCCCACGGCACGGAGGCGCCCCTCATGATCCCGGCGGCAGAACCCGGGCACCCACCAACCCCGTGCGACCCGTCCGTCCCCTCCCCCGTGACGGCGGGCCGCACGGACGGGCGGGGGGCGGGAACCCCCCCCCCCCCCGCCCGGGCTACCCCCAGGGGCGTTTAAACAACATGCGCGGCCCCCCCCGGGGAGAGTGAAGGAG
>NZ_JBHVHF010000067.1:0-30875 GCF_042800315.1 Streptomyces sp. NPDC057638 | reverse complement strand
GCCCTCGACGGCAGCCGGGCCGGACCTTCCGCGCTCTCGCGTCAGCTCTCTGCGGTCACTCGCTGATGCCGTAGTAGGCGGCGAGGAACTGGGCGATCTCCTGGGTGTGGGGGGTGAGGGCGGGGAGGTGGGTGGTGAGGGCGGTACGGACGGCGTCGGTGAGCGTGGGCAGGGTGGTGGCGGCGGAGGAGACGTAGGGGTCGAGGCGCCGGATGAGTTCGTAGTTGCTGGGGATGTCGATGGTGCGCATGTCCCTGGCGAGGGAGGCAGGCGCGTTGGTGGGGATGGGGGGCAGGATGCGGGAGAGGAAGGTGACGCGGTGGAGGATCCGCCAGCAGGGCGGTTTGGTGTCGCTCTGGCGGGCCTGGCGCAGCGCGTTGGCGTTGGCGTCGTTGCTGTTGGCGAGCCAGGTGGGGTCGATGACCTTGTTGTAGAAGTCATCGAAGTGGGTGGTGTCCTGGGCGAGGTAGAAGGTCATGAAGCGGTAGGCGTCGACCTTGCCGGGGACCAGGACCGGTTTGCCGTTGACGTAAGCGGGGGTGCCGTCGGCCTGGTACTTCTGGAGGTCCCGGTTGGGTTTGCAGATCACGTCCAGGCTGTGGCCGCGGGAGGCTTCCTGGGAGCGGCGGCGGGTCCGGGAGTAGCCGCCGCCGAGGGTGGCGTCGAAGGTGAAGCCGTTGCCGACACCGGAGATGACGAGATTGACGTCCAGGGAGGCGACGGTCTTGTTGTTGACGGTGTAGGAGCCGGAGACGGTCTCGGTGACCACGTCGATGGTGCCGGTGGTCTCGGAGAAGAAGCCTCCGTCGGCGGTCCAGACATAGGTGTTGGCGATGTTGCGGCTGGCGAAGGCGCCGGCGGATTCGGTGTCGGGCTTCGCCTCGGGTTTGGCGGGGGTGATGCCCGTCATGCCGTGGAGGATCTTCGCGGCCTGCGCGGCGGTGGGGTCGGTGTCGTCGGTGTCGGTGGAGACACTGGCGTAGAAGTTCTCCAGTTCCTGGCGTTCGCGCAGGATGCGGCGTTTGAGGGCGTAGGCCTCACGGGGCTTGAAGTAGCTGTACTCGCCGTAGCCCGTGGCGGTCGGGTAGGCCGTGTCGAGGATCTTGGCGCCCTGGTCGGTGAGGCCGATGGCGCCGTCGAGCGTGCCCTGCTTGGTGTACTGGGAGTTGATGGGGAAGCTGATGATGTTCCAGTCCTTGGGGATGTCCGGGTTGGGGAGCATCCGGTAGGCGACCAGGTCGCCGGAGTGGGCGAGGCGCAGGGCGTAGACGTCCGCGGTCTCGGACTGGACGAGGGCGTAGCCCTTGTTGTCGGGGAGATAGCGCTTGCCGACGGTGGTGTTGCGGATGCTGGTGGGGTCTTCCCAGAATCCGGTCAGGTTGGCGGTGGTGTTGCGGTCGATGGTGGTGGCCTGGGAGACGACGGTCTCGTTGGTCCAGGTGTTGGAGAAGTCCGTGGTGTTGCTGACCGTGCCCTTGACATCGACGGTGACGATGGGATTGGAGACGCCGAGCCCGAGGGGCGCGGTGACCGACTGCGCACCGAATTTGGCACTGACCTGGGCCGAGGCCTTGAAGACCATGTCCACCCGTTTTGTCCCGGCGGAGCCCAGGACGGAGGTGACCTTGTCGGCCTCCTTGAAGGTGACGCTGGAGGCCCCGGCCGGGTCGCTCTTGCCGGTGAGGTTCTCCGAGGGCACTGGGGGCGCGCCTTCGATATAGCCGATGAGCTGGGGGTCGTACTGGACCTGGCTGACCCACTCGGTGATCAGGTCACCGACCTTGTAGCCGGTGGTCAGATGCCAGGTGCCGTCGGTGATGTGGACGTAGGCGCGCTTGAGGACACCGGCGGCCTGGCCGTCGGCGGTGTACTGGAGGTCGGCGTACTCGGCGGCGGCCGGCGGGGTGGAGACGCGTTCGTGGAAGGCGGTGCGGATGCCGGAGAGCGCGGAACGTACGGCGGCGGTGTCGGTGGAGATGGGCGCGGTGGACAGGGTGAGCGCGGGGTTGGTGGTGCCGGGGGCGAGATGGTTGCCGCGCAGGGACTGGTCCTGGAGGGCGGCCGTCTCCGGGGCGACGCCCGCGGTGGTGGAGTCGGAGTCGAAGGGCCAGTAGCCGAGCAGGTCCTGCTTGTCGCCCTTGAGGCGGGTGAAGAGGCTGTCCAGGATCTGCTCGGCGGTGCGGGCGGCGCGCCAGAGGCGGACGTCTTCGAGGGCCCCGCGGTAGAACTGGTCGTGGGTGCCGTTGATGTTCCGGGCGCCGAGGGTGAGCTGGTCGCCGCCCCAGTCGCCGAGGGGGTTGGTGGCGGGGGTGTCGGTGGGGGCGGGCTGGCCGTTGCGGTAGAGGGTGAAGGTGGCGGCGCGTGGGTCGGGGTCGGTGGTCCAGCGGGCGCGGCGGATCTTGAGGTCGTAGCCGCCCACACGGTCGGCGGTGGTGTTGCCCGTGTTCTCCTCGAAGGTCCAGCGGGCGATCAGGTTCTCGTCGCGGGGCTGCACGGGGGTGCCGAGCTGGGCGGTGTCGCGGGCCCTGGCCCAGATCCGCACCTCACCGATCGCGCCCTGGAACGGATGGACGTTCGTGCCCTCGCGGGCGCGGCCGATCTCCAGCGGGCCGTCGTTGCCGCGCGGTCCGGGACCGGTGTACCGGCCGCTCTCGGTGATGACGAGTCCCGTCAGCAGGGGGTTGGGCCTGCCGATGGCGAGTTCGGCGCCGTCGACGACGAAGGTGATGTCGTCCCAGGTCTTGGTGTCGACCCGGTCGACGACATCGGCGGTCTGGCTGGTCTCCTTGCCGTCCTGGTCCTTGTAGGTGAAGGTCTTGGTGCCCTTGATCTCCTCGGTGGACTTGCCGCCCTTGCGGACGACGGCGAGCCGGTGGAAGCCCGCCGTGACCGGGGTCGCCGAGGTGTAGCGGCGGATGGTCGAGTCGGGTTCCTCGAAGGCGAACTCCAGCCGCCCGTCGCCCAGGAGGGAGAACTGGTACGGGACGCTGCCGCCCGTACCGTCCCCGAGCTTCCCCTTGGAGACCAGGCCCTGGCGGGCACCGATCGCGTCGATCCGGGCGAAGACCTCGATGGTCAGATCCTCGGTGAGGTCCAGGGCGTCGGCGTCCGGGGTCTCCGCCCACGCGGTGCCGTCGAACCGCAGCGCCCAGGACTCCTCGTACACGGCCGCCAGATGCGCCCACTCCCCGAAGGAGTACACCTCGCGGCTCTGGCGCGCCTTGTCCGCGATGGCGGCCGCGATCCGGTAGCCGGAGAGGGGGGAGTCACCGGCCGCGGGCGGGCCGGCCAGGGTCCGGCCGTGCAGGTTCCGGCCGCTGAGATCCACCAGCTTGACGTTCCCGGCCCGGGTGGCGTCCCAGACCCAGGACCCCACCAGCCCGGGTTCGCTCCCGGTGATCCGGCGTCCCTTGTCGGCGTTGATGTCCGCGGGCGTCCGGGCCACGCTCCAGCCCCGCAGCTCGGCCATGCTGCCGGAGTAGTACCAGTAGGCCGGGTTCGCGTCGCGGCCCACGACCAGGTTGACCCGTTGCCTGGGCAGGTTGGCCGCGGTCTGGCGGGCGACCTCGACGCCGTCCCGCACGACGGTCTGGAGGCGGGTGGCACGGTCGAAGGTGACCGCCCAGTGGTGCCACTCGCCCACCGGGCAGACATCGGTGGTGGTGACGACATCGCTTGGCGCGCCGGTGTCGTTCCTCAGCTGGAACTCGAACTTCCCCTCGCTGGTGAAGCCCATGACCAGAGCGTTGGACTCGATGGCGAGGGCGGGGTTCCCCGGCTGTGAAGTGGGGGCGCGCTTGAGCCAGCACTCGATGGTGAAGTCCCCCGCCAGGGGATTCCACGGGTCGATGAGGATCGTCTGATCGGTGCCGGGGTCGAAGGTCGCGGCCCCGGGCAGGGAAGGGGCGGTGACCAGGCCGAGCGCGGCCTTGGTGGTGCCCCGGTTGGTGTGCAGGATCCGGGCCGGGGAGGACGCGGGCCGGGCGGGCTTGATCCACGCCTCCACGCTCAGGTCCCCGGCCGGGGTGGTGACCTGGTCCAGCCGCGCGGCGGGCAGGGACAGCCGCTGGGCGGTGCCGTCGAAGGTGAACGCACGGCCCGGGGAGTCCCCCCGCCAGCGGGACCCGTGCCCGGGGGTCCGTGCGGTGGCCGTGCCGTTGGGAACGGGGAGATCGTCCCGGGCCGCGCCCACCGTGACCCACCGGGATCCCCCGTCGAGGGAGGCCCCGGGCCGGGAGGCGGTGGCCAGCGAGGTGTCGTAGTCGACCAGGGACACGACCGCCCCCACCGCGGCGGCCGGGGCGGGGGTCACGGTCACCGTGGTGGCGCCCCGCTCCACGGCGGTGCTCACCCGGTGGCAGGTGCCGCCGATCCGCAGATACCCGGCGGCGGGCAGCGCGAGGGGAGCACCGGCGGCGAGGGTGACCGAGGAGCCCTGGACCGAGGCCACCGTCCCCACCGGGACGCTCTCCCCCGGTAAGCCGCTGACGGCCGCCACCAGCCCCCGCGCCGCGCGCGGCAGCCCGGGGAACGTCTCCCGCTCCGTGCCCCTGGTGATCGTCAGATCACACCGCTCGGCGATCACGGTCCCGTTCAGGGTGTGGTCGGACACGGTGATCGTGGTCGTCCCGGGGCCCAGGTCCACACCGGGGTCGCGGGCGGTCAGCAGCACGGTCTGCCCGCCGCCGGTCAGCTGCTGGGAGCCGCGCTGGGTGCCGGTGTCCAGATAGGCGGCGAAGAACTGGCCGTTGGCGCCCCGGAAGTACAGCGTCATCCGCCCGGCCGCACCGTCCATCAGGAACGGCGTCGCGTCGGTGCGCGCGAACTTCAGCAGCGCCCCGGCCGAGCTCAGACCGGTGGCGTCGATACCGATATGCGGCAGCGGCAGCACCAGGTCGGCGGCGCCCAGCAGCCCCGCGGTGAGCCGGTTCAGCTCCTCCTGGGCGAGCTGGAGCTCGGTCCTCTTCGCGGCCAGGTCCGCGTTGCTCTGAGCGATCAGGCCGGGGATCGCGTCCCGGCGGGCGACCCTGGTCGCCAGCTGGGGGCTGGTCACCATCCCCTGCATGCTCCCGACAAAGGCGGTGCAGTCATCCCACGTGATCACGCCCGTGCCGAAGAGGCCCGCCAGAAGCATCAGCCACCGGTCGTTGCCCGCGCACTGCAAGGTGAAGGCGATCGTGGGCATCCCGGAGATGTACCACCGGGCGTCCTGCGGTATCGGGTCGGCGAGCGACTGCGGCACCAGGAGCGCACGGTTGCTGGCGGTGTCCAGCGTCAGGACCCGGGTCTGCGGTCCGAGCCAGACCAGGGCCACGGCCGGATTGCCGTTCCGTCCGGGCACGCCGGGAAGCGGCATCATCCACCACTGCTCGGACGCGTCGCTCTGCAACTTCACGGAGAGAGCCGAACCCACCGACAACACCGGATCGCTGACCAGGTCGCGCAGCGGGAACGGCACCTGGATACGCAGGGCCCGCCGGAACGGGTCGTCGGTGGGGGCCTGCTCCTGTGTGATCGCCAGATCCAGTGTGGCCTTCTCCGCGGTGAGCTCGGCGATGCTCCGCTGGATCGACGCGATGTCCTGCTCCAGCCGGCCGACCAGCGCCTGCTGGGCGCTGACCCGGTCGGTGCTCTGCTCCTGGGGTCGGCCCAGCTCGGCCAGGGTCACCACGTCCGGCACGTCCGCGAGCCGCCCGTCGATGCCGACGCCGAAGTCGACGCTGGCGATATGGGCCTCGGCCGCCGGGTCCCCGGCGGGTCGGGTGGCGCAGGCCAGCAGCACCCGGGCCTGGCGCTTGACGGGCTGCGCCTCGGCCCGGTAGCCGGAGACGGCGTCCTCCTGCTGGTAGTACAGCGCCGCCGCCAGCCCGGAGACGACATCGCGGCCCTCGATGGTGAAACTCTGCCGCCGCACCCCGGGGTGTTCGCCGACGGGGGCCAGGGAGGTCACCCACTGCGGAGGGGTGTCCAGGTTGGCGTGGGCGGCGGTGTCCGTCTGGTCGTAGGCCCTGGTGCCGGTGGCCTCGTCGAAGCGGTAGTAGGCGACCAGGCCGGGCTCGCTGCCGATCAGGCGGTACGCCAGTTCCTCGGCGATCTCCTTCTGGTGCCTGGCCCTGTTCCAGATCCGCACCTCGTCGATGTCACCGCTGTAGAACGGGCCGCCCGGCTTGGCGCCGATGTGCAGGAGCGCGGTGCCGTCGCCGGAGCTCGCAAGGGCCTTGGTGCCGCTGAAGGCGCCGTCGATGTAGAGGGTGGCGGTGGTGCCGTCGAAGGAGGCGGCGATGTGCGCCCAGGTGTCCGCGGTGATGGCCCGGTCGGAGGTGACGGTGCCGCCGCTGTGGTCCAGCGCCACCTGCCCCGTGCCGGTGATCCGCAGCTGGAAACCGCCCCCCGCGCCGGACCCGCGGGCCAGCACCGGGCCGCCCGCAGCTTTCGGCTTGACCCACGCCTCCACCGTGTACGCGCCACCCCGGAACTTCAGCCCCGGTGCGTCCCCCATGTTCAGATAGTTGTTGGTGCCGTTGAACCGGAGCGCGGTCTCCGCGTGCCGGGCATCGGGCACCACCGGAACCAGGGCCTGTCCGGTGAACGGGCACACCCCCGGCTGCCGCTCGTACACCGACCCCCGGTACTGGGGATTGGGGCTGGTCCAGGCACGGCTGCCCTGGGTGTTGAACAGCCCGTCGGGATCCTGCTCGACATTGAACGCGTCGATCCGGCCCGTGGCGCCGTTGTGGGCGAAGAACTGCCACCGCTGGCGGCCCTGGACCGCGGTGGGGACGAGGACGGCGGCGAACCGGCCCCCGGTCAGGTTCCGGATCAGGTCCAGCTCCTGGGTGGGCTCGAAGAACGGTTTCCCGTCCATGTCGGCGGGGCCGAGGCTGTCCTTCTCCGACGCCGGGCGGGTCTTGTGCCGACTCCGTTTGAACCGCACCTCCGAGACGGGCTTCAACTGGCCCCCGACCAGCAGGAACCGGTCGCATAACAGCGTCCCGTCGACCACCGGCACCGCGCTGGTGCCGGACGTCACCACATCGGCGCGGGCACTGTTCCCGGTGGAACCGGCGCCGTCGGCGAGGGTGAACACCGCGTCCGTGTGATCCCGCGCGACCGCCTGCCGCAGCACCACCACATGCGAGCCGTCGGAGAGCACCTGGAACGGCGCGCCGGGCGCGGTCAGCCGGGCCGTGGACGACAGGAAGGCGTCGATCTCCTCCGGCTCCAGGACCTCGTTGGCCCCGGCCTCGGCCCGGCCGCCCGCCTTCACCACCGGCATCCCGGTCGCCCCGGCGACCGCGTAGCCGACCTTCACCACCTCGGCCGGGAACGGCACCGCGGCCGGGTTCTCCGACCAGTACGCGACGTCCAGCTCACCCTTCTTCTCATCGAACGTGGACAGGTCCAGGACCGTGTAGACGATCCTGCGCTGGTCGTCGACGGCGAACGCGATCACCGTTCCCTGATGACGCACCACCGTGGTGTGGGTGTAGACGCGGTCGCTGTAGGTCTTCACAAGACTCTGGTCAGCCGTGGTCATGGGCCATCCGTCCTCAGGCAGGCCACCCCGGTGCGGGGGCGGGCAGGTGGGAGGAGCACGTTCCGGGCATGAGGAGCCAGCCGTCCCAGGGGACGGCAAAGAAGTGGTCAAGGCGGGCTGCGCACAGCAGACCACACCGCACTCCCACCGAAAATCGAACAGAAAGCGAAAGCACCTCGAACGCCTACGGATTGGCGCGTATCCCACCCGTGAGGGGGCGAATGAGGCCACCGTCCCACGCCCGCGCCCGCACGGGGACGCACGGGGGCGCACATCCCTCCCGGCGTCGCCCCGCGCGGGCCCCGCCGCCATCCGGTCCTCCCCGGGCGGCCGTCCGCCCCCTGGCGGGACAGTGACATCACGCCGCCCAGCCCCGAGGGAGAAAATGGCTGAACCCCGGTTCACCGGTTCATCGGACCGCCGGGGCGCGCGACGGCGCGTCCTTCCCGTGTCCCTCCCGCGCCCCTCCCGCGTCCCGGCGCGGACGCCCGCCGCGCGACGGGGGGCATCGAACCGCTCGACGCGTACGGGGGACGGTTCGCTGCCCCGCGCGCCCCCGCCCGCTCACCGGCGTCCGGTGTCCCCTACGAGAAGGAGTGCACGCCGAAGTCGGTCACCCGGACGAAGCCGAGCCGCTGGTAGAGCGCGTTACTGGTCGGGTTGGCCGGGTCCGTGAACAGGACGACCTCCCGCGCGCCCGCCGCGCGTGCCGCCCGGCTCGCAGCGACCGTCACGGCCGCCGCGTAGCCCCGGCCCCGCAGGTCGGCCGGGGTGTAGACCGGGTCCACCCGCACCATGCCGCCGATCAGATCGGTCGCCGCGGCGAGCGAGACGGGCGTACCGTCCCCGCGCTCCCAGAAGGTGAAGTTCCGGTCCCCGAACCGGGAGTCGTCCCAGGTGCCGCCGTCCGGCGCCGGACTCTCCCCGACGGCCGCACAGAACCCCTGGCACCAGCGGATCAGCTCCTCCCGGTCCGCCGCGCCCGCCTGGCGCGCCCGCCCCTCGGGGAACGGCTCCGGCGGGGTCAGGGTGCCCAGGTGGTAGAGGTGCAGCCGCTGCTTGAACTCCGTCGTCGCGCCCGTATGCCGCCGCCACGCGTCGGCGAAGACGGCCCCGGTGTCGAACTCCCCGCTGAACCCGGTGAGCCGCTCCCCGCGCCCGGCCAGATACGCGGCGAGCCCGTCCGCCTCCCCGGCGGTCAGCGCGGTGGTACTGAGCATCCGCGACGCCCGCCGCGAAAAGGTGGCCCGCACCTCCCCGTCCCGCTCCAGCCGCCCGAACACGGTGGGTTCGGCGCCGGCGGGCCCGTCCGCGCCGCGCTTCTGGAGCCGGTCGGCCAGATAGAGCTGCATGGTGTGCTGGACGGGCCGCGAACGCAGGAAGTCTCCGGCGTGGGCGAGATGGTCATCGACATCGTGGGTGAGGTGCCAGGTATCCGGGAGCATGCCTCATGATCGCCGACGGGGGCTGGGGTGGGGAGTGGCCGGGACCCGTGCCTGTCGCGACGCCAGGTCCTAGAAGCCGGAGACCCGCACGATCGTCACCGTCACCACGCTGGGGCTGACCTCGTAGCGGACGACGGCGATGCTCCCGATCGGCGCGTCCCGCCGGTCCCGGCTGCCCAGGACCGCGCTGGATCCACAGCCGTACGGGTCGTGGGCGATGGCCATGATGCCCGCGTCGAACGCCTTGCGGGCGGCGGCCGGGAGGGCGTTCCGGGCAGCTTGAGCGGGATCGGCGTAGGCGACGCGGTAGCTCATCCAGCGCTCCGGTACTCGTCGTCGCCGAGCTCGTCGGCGAAGGTCACGCCGGAGAAGTCACCCGCGCGAACACGGGCGAGAAGGGCCTCCTCGGCGTCGTCGTGCTCGGTGGGGATGGTCATCGCCCAGCGGACCAGGGTGAACGGCAGCTGGTCAGCCGCCGCGCTCTCGATCTCGGCGGTGAACTGCGCCCGCAACTCGTCGGGCAGGGCCTCGCGGACCTGGCGAATGGTGGCTGGCACCTGTATGGGTCCGCCGGTCATATGCATGGTCAGGTAGTGCTCTGATGCCGTCATGCTCTTCCTCCCGTGGGGGCGGACCGGTCCTCAGGCAGCATAGGAGGGCGACATACGGGGGGCGCTTCTCTCCGGCCCGCGCGTGGGAGCGAGTACAGAAGGCCGGTGCGCCCCCGGGCGCCCCTGCCCTCCTGGGTGGGTTCAGCGCAGCTCCAGCACCATGACGTCATGGAGGTCGGCCCCGGCCCAGGGGCGGGACTCACCGACCTTGCGATAGCCCCAGGCGCGGTAGGCGGCGACAGCGGCGGCATTGTCCTGGTGAACATTGAGGAGAGCGCGTTCCGCGCCGTTCCCCTGGAACAGGGCCGCGTGCAGCCGCCGGGCCACACCCCGCCGCCGCCAGGGCGCGCGTACGGCCAGCTCCATCACCCCGAAGGTCCGGCGGCCGTCCTCCCGGCGCATAGCGGCGGCGACGGGAACGGTCAGGTGGTCCCACCACACCGCGTCGTGGCCGAGGGCGCGCCCATAGGCCATGCCCACCGGTTCACCGTCCGCGCCCCTCGCCACCGCACCGGCGAAGCTGTCCGCACGGCACTGCGCCCGGAACCGCCGGAAGCTGACCGCGACCTCCTCCTCCCCCTCCTCGTACGGCGGTTCGGCGAACACTTCGGCATAGACCCGGCGGAAATCCCCCTCGGCCCCGACGGCGGCCGGGCCGTCGAGCCGTTCGATCGTGACTTCGGTGGACAGGCCCATGGCTTCCCCTCCCGGTGCGGCCTCTCACTCCATGCCTGACCGTACGGGGCCCTGAGCCTGTCCACCGGGTTACGCGGTGTTCCCCAGACTCTGCCGGAGCTAGGCCGCCACCAGCCGTGAGCGTTCGCTGAAGTCGCTGACGAGGGGATGGGCCCCGAAGGGAATCATGCGCTGGCGTACGTCGCGTACGGCGTCGTGGCACCGGGAGGAGCGGACCTTGCGGGCCAGCGCCAGGGTCTTGAGCCCGGCCGCGTGGCCGTGCTCCAGATCGCCCTTCTGGAGGTGAGCGGCGGCGAGGGCCGCCTGGGACATGGCTCCACGCCGGGAGCGCTGCTGGGTCCGCGCGTGGGCGATGGACTGGCGGGCGTGTTCGGCGGCGTGCTCGGGCTGCTTGAGGTCCCGGAACGCGTTGGCGTGCTCACCGTGCAGATAGGCGGCGTCGATGAACTTCGCCCACTCCGGCTCCCTGGCTGGTTCCACCTGCCCGAAGACCCGTTCGGACGAGGAGACGGCGAGGGCGGCGCCCTTCGCGTCACCGAGGACGGCGAGCGCACGGGCCTCCAGCGCCCACAGATCGGCGAGACAAGCCCTGGCATCGGCGTCACGCACCCCCTGCCGCGCGGCCTGCGCCAGCCGCCGCCCCTCCTCCGGCCTGCCGACCAAGGTCGCCTG
This sequence comes from Streptomyces sp. NPDC057638, assembly GCF_042800315.1. Classification (NCBI taxonomy): domain Bacteria; kingdom Bacillati; phylum Actinomycetota; class Actinomycetes; order Kitasatosporales; family Streptomycetaceae; genus Streptomyces; species Streptomyces sp. NPDC057638. The sequence goes on along the minus strand of NZ_JBHVHF010000067.1, from coordinate 19,914 downwards.
ATCGGCCATCCCGGCCAGGACATGCGCACCGAGCGGCACATCCCGTGACTCCTCCGCGAGGCGCAGCGCCTGGATGAGATAGCGCTGGGCGGTCCCGTGCTCGCCGTTGTCGAAGGCCATCCAGCCCAGCAGATACGTCTGCTCGGCCGCCGCCCCGCACAGCGCCCGCCGCACCTGCTCGGAGTGGGTCCGGCGCAGCAGGGGGTACACCTGCGCGTTCATATAGGAGGTGAGCAGGAGCCGCCCGGCGCCCCCGCCCTGCATCACATCGATCTCCTGGAAGACCCCGAACATGTTCCGGACACTTGTCACGTCCTCCAGCCTCACCCGCGTGCCACGTTGGGCGGGCTGGTCCTGGTCCAGCGCGTTGAGCAGCCAGTCACGCGAAGGGCCGGTGCCAGCAGCCGCCGCGAATGGTGTCGCGGCCAGAAACTTCCTGCGATCCACGTCCGCTCTCCCTAGCTCGGTCACCGATTCAACCGTCTCGCGGAACGATGAGCTGTAGATCAGTGATCGGTCAAGGTCGGGGGTGTTTCCCAGCCCAATGTCATACGTGGTCACCCGGCGCCCGCAATGTTCCGAGAAAACATCAGCGATGATCTTCGGCAGAGGATCGCGTGGCTTTCCTCCCGCCAGCCACCTGCGCACACTGCTCGCATCCGGATTGATGTGCAGAAGCCCGTACATCCGACCCCGAGCGGTCACTCGACGAGCCAACTCCCCCTTACTCATGCCCGATCGCTCGAACGCATCGAGGAAGAGTTCGTTTCCTGATCCCTCATGTTCGACCACTGATCACCACACCCTTCCATTGAGGTTCAAGTGCCAGGGTTTGCCACGGTTCTGGACACTACTCGCCCTCTGCCTCGCGCGGTTGCCTAGAGAGCAACCGGAAGTCTGGAAGGAGTGGCGAGTGAAGGGTTTCGGATCTACAAAGAAGAAAACTCGGGGCTCGGTTAAAAGGGGCCGGGTATTCGAGAGTGAGCAGGAAGTTGCACCTGCCTCCCTGCTCAGCAGCCTGCCAGATGATGTCCCCGAGCGTTGGGCAGGGCTACTCGCTCCCCGTGGTCGCCTTCAAGCCGGGTGTGGCTCAGGGCTGGTATTCGTAGCCGATGGTGATGCGGGGTGGCAGGCACCATTCCCCGTACTCGATGATTCCGTCGGTGTCGGACCAGCGGTGGACTCCGGCGAGGATGGTGGAGCCCACGCGCACCCCGAGCGCGCTGGCTTCGCGGGCGCTGGCTTCGCGGGCGTGCATGTCGTCGCGGGCGTGGGTGATCGTGCGTCCGGTGGCTTCCAGTACGCGGGCGGACAGGCCGTGGTTCTTGCCCGGCGCGGTGCTCAGGAGATCGGGTACCAGGGCCGCGAACTGGGCCGGGTACCAGGTCGTGGCGAACATCGTCCGGGCCTGTCCGCGACCGGCCAGCCATTCCCTCCGGACGATCTGGTCGCCCGGGTCGAGGTCGAACAGCTCGGCCACATACAGGGGCGGGACGATCAGTTCGGCCACCGTCACCCGGCTGGTCTCACCGTCCGCGAGGGTGGACTTCACCCGTTGGACCTGGGTCAGGCGGTCCCGCCCGGACAGTGTCCAGTGGCCGTCATCGGTCACGAATGTGCCGCGCGGAGTGGTCCGGATGTAGTTCTCCACCTGGAGCGCCTGCAACGCGCGGGAGACGGTCGCCGCCGCGACCTGCCACTGCCCGCTGATCTCCCGGTTCGTGGGAAGCCGTGAGCCGGGCGCGAGTTCACCGGACAGTATGCGGTCCCGGAAATGGTCGGCGATCTTTGTGAATGTCTTCTGGCTCGGCATATACCAGCCCTCCACAGGGAGTTGCACCGCGCGGTCGGCAAGCACACTAGTGCACTCGAATCCGTAGCGTGAGCACTTCGGCCACTCCAATACTGCACTAGAGCACTCGCTCTTGGTTGAGCGAGTGAGCAATCCCTGATGGGTGACGATGCGCCATGAAAAATCTGAAAATCACCTCGGATGATCGAGGTGAACATCTGTCGAGTGCCCAGCCGCAGCAGACTGGCACGGACAGCGAGTTACTGGTGAGGCGGGCCGGTGACGAGGAGTCGCCGTTGCTGCGGTCGTTGCGGGCGCGGGTGCGGGAGATCAACGCGGAGCACGCGCACTGGCGGCTGACGTCGTGATGCGGTTATGGCTCTGGTTCACCCTCGCGCTGGGTGCCGCTGAGCAGAGGCTGGGGCTCGGGTTCGAGCTGTTGCGGCTGCGGTGGGACGCGGACTGTGTCGATGAGTGGAGCCGGGACCTGGAGGCTCAGGCCCATCAGGCACGGCTTGATGCCGAGTTGGAGCGGCTACTCCGAGTCGAGCCCGCGCCCGATGAAGGCGAGTCGACGTGAATGGCCCGCCTGTCGCGTATCTGTGTCACGTCATCGCCGAGGGCCCGGTCCACGGGTCAGACGAGATCGTTCCGTTCGTCCTCGGCACTCTGCGGACCCGCTCGCAGGACATCGCCCTGACCTGGCTGCGGATGCAGGCGTTGCGGCTGGCCGACGGGCTGGACCCCGACCCGGACCGCGCCCCCTGGGCCAGCCGTTGCGAACAGGTCCCCGTGCCCGACGCTCCGACGGAGATACGGGTGTGGGCCACCGACCCCGCCGAGGACCACGCCGCCCGTACCCGGCTCGACCACGGCGTCGCCGTGTCCGTCGTCATCCCGGACGGGCCCGACCGCTACACCCTCGCGATCAGCCCCCGCCCCGCCCGGGTCCTCTACATCCGCCCCTTCTTCCACCTGAACCGCACCACCAGGAGATAACCCGTGCCCCGTACCGGACGCGACCACGTCCACACCGACAAGACCACCGTCATCGCCCGCTACTGCGAAGGCGCCTCCATCAAAGCCCTCGCCGCCGAGTACGGCGTAAGCGACGCCTGGATGAAGAAGCAGCTCACCACCTGGGGGCTCCCCGTACGCGGCGTACGCGAAGCCCGCCTCCTCCGCGCCCGAGCCAACGACCCGATCACGACCGAACAACAGCCCCCCACCTGCCCGACCTGCGACGCCCTGGTGGCCGCCGAACGCCACGCCCGCGTCGCCTACAACCACTCCGCCGCCACCGACGCCCGCGTTCTCCTCCGTCGCCATATGGACACCGACCACAGGCCCCTCAGCCCTTAGCCACCCGCTTCCGCCCGTTCACCCTCGCCTGTGGGGACCGCGCGCCCAGGGCTTCCACCGCCTCGCACCACACATCGAGGTCCGGTGTCGCGGTCAGGGTGTCGGAGCGGGCGCGGGCGCGGCGGGAGGCGCGGTGCCAGGTTTTGTCGTCGCGGAGGGCGGCGAGGGCGTGGATCCAGGCGTTCAGGTCGTCGCGGTAGGCGAAGATGCCCGCCTCGCCGAGGGATTCGACCAGGCCGGGGGTGGGGTGGGCGATCACCGGGATGCCGGAGGCGAAGGCTTCGACCGCGACCCGGCCCCAGGACTCGTACAGGCTGGGCATCAGCATCACCCGGGAGCGGGCGTAGACATGGGCGCGCATCTCGTGGCCGGGGACGCTGGGGAGGACTTCGCAGTTGGGGAGGCGGGGCGGGGGCGTGATCTGGTGGCCGTAGGCGCCCCGGACGCCCAGGAACTTCCACTCCGGGGTCCACGCGGCGATCTGCCAGAAGAGTTCGCCGCCCTTGTCGGGGTTGAGGTTGACCAGGGTGGCGCAGTCGCCGGGGGTGGTGCGGTATTCGCGGGCGATCACGGGTGGGCGGACCACGATCGTCCGCCGGGGCAGGAACTCGGGTGGGTAGCGGGCGTAGAAGATCTCCCCGTCGCGCCGGATCCACTCGCTGTTGTAGACGACGAGGTCGGCACCGGCGGCGTGGTGGAAGCTGGTGGCGAAGTTGTCGTGGCACAGGACGACGACGGGGACGCGCCGGGCCCGCGCGAGCCCGGTCACCAGGGGCACGTTCTCGAAGTGGGAGAGCAGGACGTCCGCGCGGGCCGCTTTCGCGGCGAAGTCGATGCCCTGCTGGTAGGGGATGACGCGGACGCCGTCGATCTCGTACGCCGTGTCGGTCTCCCCGGGGTGGGAGAGCCAGACCGTCACCCGGTGGCCGCGTTCGGTCAGCGGGCGGAGCATCGAGTGGAGCATCCATTCGGAGCCCGCGTTGTGGGCCGGGGGATAGCCGTAGACCCGGGCCGCGATGGACAGAGGCCGTGCGGTCGGTGGCGTGGCGGTGCGGGGTAGCGCTGGGCCCACGTAGGGGTCCTTCCTTCGGTACGGGAACGAGGGCCGGGCCCCGGCGCGCGGGGCCCGGCGGCGCTACTGCACGTGGATCGTCGTGGACGCGGACCTCTCGTCACCGACCTGGAAGGTCAGGGAGGTGGGGCCGGTGCGGGCGCCCGCGTCGGCCAGGACCGGGAGGAAGAGCGTGGCCGTCGAGCCGAGGCCGTTCAGTTGCAGGTCGACGTCCTCGAAGGTGAGGGTGTTCCCGCTGAGCCGTCCGTAGACGTGGTACTGCTCGTCCAGGGCCCGCATCACGGTGAGCTGGTAGCGGCTGCCGTCCTGGCCGAACCGCAGGCCGGCGCCGTCCGGGAGGGTGATGGTGATCTTCTCGCGCGGGACCGTGCCGCCGTCGTTGGCCGTGACCCGTACGCCCGGGTAGCCGGGCGCGCCGCCGCGTGTGAGCGTCACCGCGTCGCCGCCCGGTACGACGGTGAAGGGGGCCGTCTGCTTGTGGCAGCGCACATCGGCGAGCAGCGGCCCGAAGTGCGAGCGCTGCTGGCAGTAGAACATCAGGGTCACCCGGTGTTCCAGCGCGGTGAAGGTGAAGCTGTGGTCCCGCCAGTGGGCCAGCTCCCGGCCGTACTTCGCCACCTCGTTCTTCCACTGGGTGGTGTACGCGAGCGGCTCGCCGGTCCGGAAGAAGAGGCTGCGGTCGCCGTACGCGTACTCCTGGCTGTTGTCGACGCTGACCGAGACGCCCATCTGGGGCCAGCTCGGGTCCGGGGCGTTGCCCGCCGAGGTGTTGGTGCCCAGCTTGAACGAGACGACGTAGGTGGCGCCGGTCTCCACATCGAGGTCCTGGCTGGCGAAGGCGGTGAAGTCGCCGATCGCGTAGCCGTGCATATGGAGCGCGTTGCCCTGGTCGAGCGTGAGATCGGCCTGGGTGCCCTCCCAGACGTTGAGGACCCAGCCCGACGCGTAGGAGCTGGGCAGGGAGGTGACCGTCCAGTGGGGGATGACGAGGTTGTCGTAGCGCGCGACGAAGTTGCCGCCCTGCCAGGTGTTGCCGCCGCCGCTCGCCATGCTGTTGAACCCGTGGGGGCTGAACTCGGTGAACCGCCCGTTCTTCACGAGGTTCGCCGGACCGCTCTCCTCCACACCCGTGGGGGCGGTGGTGCTCGTCTGGTCGTCCGTCACAGCGGTCGTCCTTTCGCTCCAGGGCGCGGGCGCCCCGTCCGGGTGGGACGCGGCGGCTCCGGGCGGCGCCGGGTTGTGAACCAGGGCGGTGCGGCGGCTCCGGCGCCGCGCGCCGCACCTCCGGGGAGGCGGGCCGGGACGGCACCGTGATGCTCGTGCGGGGAGCTGGGCGGGGGTACGCGCACCTGTCCGTGAGGGACGGGCGGTGCTCGGCCACCGCCATCCGGCAGCGACCCGAGAGCCACCGACTGGGGTACATGTCATCTAAAACGGTGATCTGGCCCGCGTGGCACCGGACAAGCCTGCACCGCGCGAGTGCCCTGCGGAAGAGGCGTGCGGGGAGGGAGGCGCGTCTCCCTGCCATCGGGCCGCATCCGTTTATCGCCACAGCCGTATCAATCCGCACCAGGGGCACCATAGGAGGGCGCTTTCGTTTTCTCGTGCGCCCCACAACACTCCACAAAGCGCCAGCCGTCACCCCAGTTCCCCGCGATGAGCCATTCCACAATGGCTGGGACCTGTTGTAGGGGCTCGGGCGTCCAGGGCCCGGCCCCGGTTCAGGGCCCGGCCCCGGTTCAGGGCCCGGCCCCGGTTCAGGGCCACGCCCGTCGGGGCCGGGGCCGGGGCCGGGCTGTCGGGTCCCGTGTCGCGCCACCCGGTCCCGTACCGCGCCCCCGGTCCCGCACCGTCCCGCACCCTCCCGCACCCTCCCGCACCGTCCCGAACGCACCCCATCGCGCCACATATCTGACGACTCCTGCCGGAGTCCTCGGCTCCCCTGGTACTCCCTCCCCGGCCTCGCCATCATGGCGTCGTTGTCATCCGTCGCTCCCGTCACACAGACCACCCAGGCTTACGTACGGCGTAGGCGCGCGGGAGCCCGGACCGTCAGCGCGGGAGGGGAGGGACCGTGGCCGTGGACGCTCCTCCCGTACGCCGGGGAGGGACCCACCATGAGTACGCCCACGACAGCGCAGCCGCTGCCGTCCATCACCTACAACAGCCTGGACGCCGATCCGGCGGACCGCTTCGGCTACTGGTGCGATCTGATGGGCAGCACCCACGCGCCACTGGAACTGCGCAGTGAGCACGCGGACGACTTCCGGGTGCGCCAGCAGGTCATCAGCCTCGGTGACGTGGTGGTGTGGCCCATCGCGTTCCCGGCCGTCACGATGCGGCGCACCCCACGGCTCATCCGGCAGTCCGACCCCGAGAGCTACCACCTGACGCTGATGCTGCGCGGGCACGGTGTGGTGACCCGGCGGGACCACGAGGTCCACTACGACCCCGGGCACTTCCACTCCCAGGACACCTCGCGCCCCCTCGACATCCAGGCCAGCTCGGCCCGGGGACGGCTGCTGACGATCGGGATCGAGGTGCCCAAGCCGGCCCTGCCGCTGCCCCGGCGGCTCGCGGACCGGGCCATCGGGCTGCCCATGCCGGACGGCCACGGCGTCGGCGCGCTGATGGCCCAGTTCCTGCGGCAGTTCGTACGGAACCGTGCCGAGTACCGCGCCACCGACGCGCCCCGGCTGGGCGCGGTGGCCACGGATCTGATGGCGGCGGTCTTCGCCCGCGCGGTGGAGGCCGAGAACGCCCTGCCGCCGCACACCCGCCACTCCACGACACTGCTGCGGATCAAGGCGTTCATCCAGCGCAACCTGGCCGACCCCGCTCTGACCCCGGCCGCCGTCGCCGCCGCCCACCACATCTCCACCGGGCATCTGCACCGGCTCTTCCGCGCGGAGGGCATCACCGTGGGGGCGCTGATCCGCCGTTCCCGGCTGGAGCGGGCCCGTGCCGAACTCGCCGATCCGCTCTGGGCGGGGGAGCACATCCACACCATCGCGGCGCGCTGGGGCATGGCGGCGGCGGAGTTCAGCCGGGCCTTCCGGGCGGTGTACGGGATGACCCCGAGCGAGTACCGCCATCAGCGGGCGGCGGGCCGGGCCCGGTGACCGGACGGGTTCCGGTGGCGGGACCGTTCCCGGTGACCCTCCCGGTGGCCGGACCAACCCTCCCGGTGGCGGGTCACCGAGCCGCAAGGGCACGGGGTCACCGAGCCACAAGGATCGTGTCACCCAGTGCTAAGGACAGCCCCCCGCTCCCTCGGCCACCCTGGAGGCACCGGGGGAATACGGGCGGGGCGTCGATCAGGGTCCCACCTGCCTGACAGCCATGGCGTCCCGCCTGCCCGCCCCTCACCCCACTCCCGTATCACCGGACCCACCGGCCTGGGCCCGGCGATGTGGCCGGGGGTGGGGTGCCAGGGGCGGGGGCAGAGGCCAGGGACGCGGCCCGGGGGGAATGTCCTGGATGGGTAATGGGAACCCGTTAGTCCGCTTCTCCGTCTCCTCCCCTGTGAAGACCCCGCAGCTCCTGACCCTCACCGCCACCGCCACCGCGCTCGGCCTCACCGTCGCCGCCGCGCCCGCCGTGGTCGCCGCGCCCGCCACTCCGCAGACAGCACAGACGGCACAGACGGCACAGACCCCGCAGACGTTCACGACGGCCCCGGCGCCGAAGACGTCCAGCGCGCCCCGGAGCACCGCCCTACGCACCGACCGCGCCACCCTCACCAGTTACCGCCTCGCCCCCGGTCTGCTGAAGATCACCCCCGACCCCAAGGGCGGCAACCCCACCCAGGTCCACGGGCTGCTCGGGATGCCCCGGGGCAAGGGCCCCCACCCCGTGGCCGTCGTCCTCCACGGCGCCCATCACAACTGCGTCACCACAGGCAAGGACCCCTACATCTCCCCCAGGGCCGTCACCACGACCTGGCCGCTGGTGTGTGCCAGGCCGGGGAAGCCGGAGCGGGGGCTCGGCCCCGACTATCTGCGGCAGAACATGGGGCTCTCGCACACCGTCGAGACCCTCGCCCGCAAGGGCTTCGCGGCCGTCGCCATCGACGTCGTGTCGCCCGAGATCTGGTGGGGCGGGGAGACCGACGCGGAGAAGGGCTACACCCAGCTCGTCGACGCCCACCTCAGGCTGCTCCGGGATCTGAACAAGGGCGTGAACCACGGACTCGCGGTCAGCGGGCTCACGGGCCGTATCGACACCTCGCGCGTCGGTCTCGTCGGCCACAGCCGGGGCGGTGGCTATGTCCTCTCCCCGAAGGCCGCCCAGCGGGCCGGGCTCTTCGGGGCGGTCGCCATCCAGCCGCTGGAGAACGCGGACAAGGCCACCCACAAAGTGCCCGTCCTCAACATCCGGGGCGCGTGTGACGAGGACGTCCTGCCGGACGCGGGCCTCGGCACCATGAAGAAGCTCGCCGCCTCGCGCTCCACCACGGTCGCCGCCGACGTCCTGCTCGCGGGCACCGGCCACCGTATGGTCAACAGCAACCTCGCCGCCACCGACCCCGGCGGCACCATCGGTGGCTGCAAGGCCGCCAAGGTCGCCAGCCCGGCCGCCGCCCGCGCCCAGGTCGCCCAGCTCACGGCGGACTTCCTGCACCAGGCGCTGCGGAAGGCGCCCTCGTACCGCCTTCCCGCGCTCACGGGGCTCGCTCCGAAGGGCGGCAATCTGCGCAAGGGCGGCCCGGCGGTCACCTTCCGCGACACTCCGCGCGCCACGCTCACCGATCCCCGGACGGTGCGGGAGATCACCTCGAAGGAGCGGATCCTGCCCGCGATCCCCAAGGGGCTGAAGATCGCGAAGCGCCCGGACGCGGGTATCTGACACGGGTACCTGATGGGGGTGTCTCGCGCGAGTGTCTGACGCGGATGCCTGAGGGGGCGCGTACGAGCGGGCTGCGGGCGTGACGGGGTCCCGTACGTACGGGGACGGGGTCACGTCGGTACGGGCCCCTCTACGGGACCCCGCCCGCGTGCGTCGGTCCCGCACCCAGATGAGCCCCCCGGCCACCCTCCGTCATGAATTTTGGCGATAAGCCAGACATGGGAAATCATCGAAGACATCCCCATGCGAAGCAGGAGCCGCCCCCATGAGTCAGCCGTCGAACCCGTGCGCCCCGGAGCGCGCGCCCCACGACGGCGGATCCCCGGCGGCCGGCGCGAGCGGTGAGAGCGGCGTCAGCGCCGAGCGCGGTGCGGGCGGTGAGCTGCGGCGCGGGCTCGGGCGGCGGCAGATGGCGCTGCTCGGGCTCGGCTCCGCGCTCGGCACCGGGCTCTTCCTGGGCGCGGGCTCGGCGATCTCCGTCGCCGGTCCCGGTGTCCTGATCGCCTACGCGGCGGGCGCGCTGATCGCGCTCACCGTGGCCTTCGCGCTCGGCGAGATGGTCAGCGCGCTGCCGGTGCGCGGCTCCTTCGGGGCGCTGGCCGGGCGCTATCTCGGGCCGTTCGCCGGGTTCTCGGTCCGCTGGATCTACTGGCTCGCGGTGATCGTCGGCATTGGCAGCGAGATGGTCGCCGCCGCGATCTATCTGCGGTTCTGGTGGCCCGAGGTGCCGCTGTGGCTGGCGGTGCTGGTCTTCGCGGCGGCCGTGACCGGCGTCAACGCGGTCGGGGTGAAGAACTTCGGCTCCACCGAGTCCGTACTCAGCGCGATCAAGGCGTTCGCGGTGGTCGCCTTTATCGTCATCGGGGTCGTACTGATCGTCTTCGGGCTCCCGGACCGGCCCGCGACCGGTGTCGCGAACTGGACCGCCCACGGCGGCTTCATCCCCGAGGGCACCCTCGCGATCTGGCTGGTCATGTCGATCGTGCTGTTCAGCTTCGCCGGGATCGAACTGGTCGCGATCTCCGCCCCCGAGGCCAAGGAGCCCGGCCCGTCCCTGCGCACGGCGCTGCGCTCGCTGGTGCTGCGGCTCTCGCTCTTCTACCTCGGTGCCATCGCGGTGATGCTGGCCGTGATGCCCTGGCCCAAGCTGGCCGGGGGCCACTCCACCGAGACCAGCCCCTTCGTGACGATGTTCGACGCGGCCGGGATCCCGGCCGCCGCCACCGTCACCAATCTGATCGTCCTGATCACCGCGCTCTCCGCCGCCAACGCCAACCTCTACGCGGCGGGCCGCATGCTCCACTCCCTGGGCTCCGACGGTCAGGCCCCACGCGCCCTCGGTGCCACCACCGGCCAGGGCGTCCCGCGCCGCGCGGTCCTCGTCTCGGCCGTCGGCTTCCTGGTCACGGCGGGGCTGACGGCCCTCTTCGGCTCGCGGGTCTTCTCGGTGCTGCTGGCGCTCGGCACCTTCGGGATCGTCGCGGTCTGGATCATCATCCTGGCCACCCTGCTCGCCTTCCGCCGCGACGCGCACCGCCCGCCGTCCACGCTGTATCTGCGGGGCGGGCGGCTGACCCCGCTGCTGGGGATCGCGGCGCTGCTGTCGGTGTACGCGACGGGCCTGTACGTGCCGGAGATGCGCATGGCGTGTTACGTCGGTATCCCGGCCGCGCTGGTCCTGGCCGGGGCGTACGCGGTACTGGTCCGGCGCCGGGCACCGCGAGCGGACTGAGCCGCGCCCCGACGCCGGACCCCGAGCCGTCGGGGCCAGGCGGATCCCGTCAGCACCATGAGGACCGTCGTACCCGGGGTCAGGCGGATCCCGTCAGCACCATGAGGACCGCCGTACCCGGGGTCAGGCTGATCCCGTCAGCACCACGGGAACCATGCGCACCTCGTGATCGGTTCTCCGTACAACCCTGCGGCGCGCGGGGACGCCACGCCCGTGGAACCCGCGCCCGACGCGGTGGCCACGGGGGCGCGGAGAACCACGGAAACGAGGTCAGCACGCCTATGCCGACGACGGTCACACCCCGCGACCCCTCCCTCACCGCCCGGAGGGCCGCCCACGCCACGGCCGCCACCTCCCTGGCCCTGCTCAGCGACCAGCGGATCGCGGAACTCCTCGACTCGGCCGCGCCCCTCGGCTCCGGCATCGGCGGGACGTCCGCCCTGCTGGACGTCGACGGCACTCCGGTCTTCGTCAAACGCGTCCCCCTCACCGACCGGGAACTCCGCCCCGAGCACCTGCGGTCCACCGCCAACCTCCACGACCTGCCCGTCTTCTGCCAGTACGGCATGGGCAGCCCCGGCAGCCCCGGCGTCGGCGCGTGGCGTGAGCTGGCCGCGCACACCATGGCCACCCACTGGGCGCTGGCGGGGGAGTACGAGGGCTTTCCGCTGATGTACCACTGGCGTGTGGTGCCGGACCCGGCGCCGTCGCTCCCGGAGGAACTCCAGGACGTGGACGCGGCCGTGGCCTACTGGGGCGGCGGCGCGGGGGTGCGCGAGCGGATCGAGGGAGTGCGGGACTCGACGGCGAGCCTCGCGCTGTTCCTGGAGTACCTCCCGTACGACCTGCACACCTGGCTCACCGAGCGGACCGGGGCCGGGACGGCGGGCGCGGACGGCGCGTACGCCCTCGTGGAACGCGAGCTGGCCGCCGCTGCCGCCTTTATGCGTGAGCGGGGGCTGATCCACTTCGACGCCCACTTCGGGAACCTCCTCACCGACGGCCACCGGCTCTACGTCGCCGACTTCGGCCTCGCGCTCTCCTCCCGCTTCGACCTCTCCCCGGCCGAGCGCTCCTTCTTCGCCCACCACGCCACGTACGACCGCTCCTACACCGCCGGTTACCTGGTGAACTGGCTGGTCACCACGGTCTACGGCCACCAGCGCGCGGAACGCGAGGCGCTGATCCGCGCCTGTGCCGCGGGCGCGCCGCTCCCCGAGGGCACCCCGCCGGGAGCGGCGTCGATCATCACGCGGCACGCGCCGCTGACGGCGGTGGTGACGGACTTCCATATGCGGCTGATGGAGCAGAGCCGGGAGACGGCGTATCCGGCGGAGGAGATCGGACGGCTGCTGGCCGGCCTCTGAGGCGGGGTCCGCCGGAGCGGCGGGGTCGTGAGCGGGGGCCCATGCGCGGCGGGGCCCATGCGCGAGGTGCCATGTGCGAGGCGCCATGGCGTCACCCGGCGCCGGGGTGGCACAGCATGGCGCCACATGGCACTCCATGACGCCGCATGGCGCCACGCGGAGCCTCCTGGCGGGCGTGGTGCCACAATGACACGGTCTGGCGCATGACATTTCCACAGGTCAGAGCCATTGCTGCCAGGTGTGCCACCACTGCGGCGCCATAGGGCTTGCGTATGGCGCCATAGTGGTGCCATGATTGCGGCATGGACCTCACCCCGTATGTCGACACACTCCGCCGCGAACTCGCGGTGGCCGCCGAAGCCGGCGGGGAAGACGCCCGTGAGCTGGCCGAGCGACTCCTCGCTCCGCTGGAGTCGGCCACCCGGCTGACGCTCCTCAACGTGCTCTCCGCCGCGATGGACGAGATCACCCGTGACCTCGCCCCCGGCTCCGTCGACGTACGGCTGCGGGGGCTCGACCCCGACTTCGTCGTGACCCGGCCGGCCGCCGACGCCGCCGCCCTCGTGGAGCGGGCCGCCGCGCCCGCCGAACCGGTCGCGGCACCGGCGTACGCCGACGGGGACGAGGGCGGCACCGCCCGCGTCAACCTGCGACTGCCCGCGCACCTCAAGGCCCGCGCCGAGGAGGTCGCGAACCGCGAGGGCCTCTCGGTCAACGCGTGGCTGGTGCGGACCGTATCGGCCGCCGTCGACGGCGGCACCCGGCCGCGGGCCACGAGCCCGACCCACACCGTCGGGCAGAGCATCACCGGCTGGGCGCGCTAGAGCGCGCCCGCCCGCACCACTTCCCTTTTCATCACGTCCCACCAGCGGGGACGCCCTGAAGACCCAAGAGGACGGGACAGCCATGCCTTCTTTCGACACCCCCGAAGCGATCTCGGTCACCGCTCGTGTGGAGGCCGGTTCCATCCGGTTCGCCGCGGACAAGCGCCTCGACACCCAGGTCGACGTCAAGCCCCGCGACCCGGGCAAGGAGCTGGATGTGCGGACCGCCGAGCAGACCGAGGTCGGCTACGCGAACGGCGTCCTGACCGTACGGACGCCCAAGCCCAATCTGTTCGGCCGCACCGGCATCGTCGATGTGACGGTGGAACTGCCCACCGGCTCGCGCGTCGACATGACCGGCGCCTGGGCCCAGGTGCTCGGTGAGGGGCGGCTCGGCGAGACCCGGGTGAAGACCTCCTCCGGTGATGTCCGCCTGGACGAGACCGGCCCGCTGACGCTGACCGCGACGCACGGCTCGATCACCGTGGACCGGGTGGCGGGCCCGGCCGAGATCACCACCAGCTCCGGCAGCCTGCGGGTCGGGCTCATCGACGGGACCGGCACCCTGAAGAACTCGCACGGGACGACGACCGTCGGCGCCGCGACCGGTGCGCTGCGGGTGCGCGGCGCCCTCGGCGACATCGAGGTCCGGCGCGCGGAGGACTCGCTCGACATCACCGCCACCCACGGCACCGTGCGGGTGGGCGAGGTGGCCCGGGGCACGGTCGAGCTGGAGACCAACTTCGGCGCCATCGAGGTCGGTGTCCGCGAGGGCACGGCCGCCTGGCTCGACGTCAACTCCGGCTCCGCGCAGGTGCGGAACTCGCTCACGGCGTCCGAGGCCCCGGGGGAGGCCGAGGAGACGGTCAAGATCCGCGCCCGTACCCGGCACGGCAACATCGACATCCTCCGCGCCCGGGTCTGAGCCCGCGCGGCTCCCCGGACCCCGCGCGGCTCCCCGGACCCCGCGCGGCTCCCCGGACCCCGCGCGGGCCTCGAACCCCGCGCCCGGGCCCGCCCCGATCCCCGGCGGGCCGGGCCCCCGCCTCACTGGTGCCCGCCCCCGGCGGACGGGCCCACCGCGCCCCACCCCCCCAGTCTCGTCAGCCCTCGAACGGGAGGACCCCATGTCTTCTTCTGTCATGCCCATGTCCAGTCGCGAGAGCGGCCCGCAGTCGCCCGCCGCCGTCTCCGCCACCGGTCTGCGCAAGTCGTACGGTGACAAGACCGTGCTCGACGGCATCGACCTGCACATCCCGGCCGGATCGGTCTTCGCGCTGCTCGGCCCCAACGGCGCGGGCAAGACCACCACCGTGCAGATCCTCTCCACCCTGATCTCCGCCGACGGCGGGCGGGCCCATGTCGCGGGCCATGACGTCGCCGCCTCGCCGCACGGGGTGCGCGCCGCGATCGGGGTCACCGGACAGTTCTCCGCCGTCGACGGGCTGATCACCGGCGAGGAGAACATGCTGCTGATGGCGGATCTCCACCATCTGTCCAAGGGCGACGGGCGGCGGGTCACCGCCGAACTGCTGGAGCGGTTCGACCTCGTCGACGCCGCCAAGAAGCCCGCCCAGAGCTACTCCGGCGGGATGCGGCGCCGTCTCGACATCGCCATGACCCTCGTCGGCGGCCCGCGGATCATCTTCCTGGACGAGCCGACCACCGGTCTCGACCCGCGCAGCCGCCACAACATGTGGCAGATCATCCGCGAGCTGGTCTCCGACGGCGTCACCGTCTTCCTCACCACCCAGTACCTGGAGGAGGCCGACCAGCTCGCCGACCGTATCGCGGTGCTGAACGGCGGCAAGATCGCCGCCGAGGGCACCGCCGAGGAGCTGAAGCGGCTGATCCCCGGGGGCCATATCCGGCTCCGCTTCAGCGACCCGGCCGCGTACCAGCGCGCCACCGGCACCCTGCGCGAGGCCGCCCGGGACGACGAGGCGCTGGCGCTCCAGATTCCCAGCGACGGAAGTCAGCGCGAGCTGCGCTCCATCCTCGACTGGCTGGACTCGGCCGGGATCGAGGCCGACGAACTCACCGTCCACACACCCGACTTGGACGATGTGTTCTTCGCCCTGACCGGCAACACCGTGCCGCAGCAGCCCGGCCGATCCCAGTAACCCCGCTCCGCCGCTCCCCCGCCCCGCCAGCCCACTCAGCCGAAGGATGTCGCCCGATGAGCTCCCTCTCCCTCGCCCTACGTGACTCGTCCACGATGCTGCGGCGCAACCTGCTGCGCGCCCGCCGCTACCCGTCCATGACCCTGAACCTGCTGCTGACCCCGATCGTCCTGCTGCTGCTGTTCGTCTACATCTTCGGCGACGTGATGAGCGGGGGTCTGGGCGGCGGCGCCGACCGCACCGACTACGTCGCGTATCTGCTGCCGGGTCTGGTGCTGATGACCATCGGGAGCACCGTGATCGGCACCGCCGTATCCGTCTCCAACGACATGACCGAGGGCATCATCGCCCGCTTTCGCACCATGGCGATCCACCGCGGCTCCGTCCTCATCGGGCATGTCATCGGCAGTGTGCTCCAGGCGGTCGTCAGCGTGGTCCTCGTCGGAGCCGTCGGTGTGGCCATCGGCTTCCGCGCCACGGACGCCACGCCGCTGGAGTGGGTCGCGGCGTTCGGGCTGCTCGCGCTGTTCGCCCTGGCGCTGACCTGGATCGCGGTCGGGATGGGCATGGTCAGCCCGAACGCGGAGGCCGCCAGCAACAACGCGCTGCCGCTGATCTTCCTGCCGCTGGTCTCCAGCACCTTCGTCCCGATCGACGCGATGCCGGGCTGGTTCCAGCCGGTCGCCGAGTACCAGCCGTTCACCCCGGCCATCGAGACCCTGCGCGGGCTGCTGCTCGGCACCGAGATCGGCCACAACGGATGGCTGGCCGTGGCCTGGTGCCTGGCCCTGACGGTGCTCGGCTACCGCTGGTCGAAGGCGGTGTACAACCGCGACCCGAAGTGACCGCGATCCGCACTCCGTACCGCACTGCACTCCGCCCGGGGGCGGCGTCACTCCGACATCAGGTCGGTGGGCGCCGCCCCGGCGTCGTTCCGCGCCGACCCGGGCCGTTCCACCCCTGGACTTGTCGATTATCGATATGGTCCTCTACTCTCGGACCTATCGAAAAACGATAAGCATGCAGGGGGACAACATGCGACTGACGACGACTCTCGCCTCGGTGACCTTCGCCCTGGCCGTGATCTGCGGGCTCGCCTTCGCCGGCAAGGGGATCACGCACCTGCTCGACGACGGCGCGGTCTGCGTCCAGACAGACTTCTGGGGCAACTCCGCCTTCGCGGACGATCTGCCGATAGCCAAGGGCGTGGAAGCGTCCAGCAGCGCCACCCGGCTCTGCCAGGAGAACCCCACCGGAGCCCAGCGCGCCGCCGGTCTGGGCGGCGAACTGCCCTGGCTGCTCTTCGGCTCCCTCGCGCTGCTGCTCTTCTCCCAGCTGCTGAAGTCCGTGGTGGCGCGAGGGCCGTTCACCGAAGAGGTGGCCCGGCGGCTCTCCGCCCTCGGCTGGCTGGTCGCCATCGGCACCCCGCTGGCCGGGCTCTTCGTCGGCTGGTCGAACTCCTGGCTGGCCGAGAGCATGGCCCCCGTCACGGGTTCCGGCCCCGAGGTCGACGGGCCGATGGTGCTGGTCCTCGCCGGCCTCACCGCGTTGATCATGGGGAAGATCATGCGCGAGGGTGTGCGGATGCGAGAGGACCTGGAAGGAACGATCTGACATGCCCGAGGAGGAGCCCCATGCCATCCGGATCCATCTCGACCGGGTCCTCGCCGAACGCGGCATGACCCTCACCGAACTCTCCGCACAGGTGGGCATCACGGTGGTCAACCTGTCCGTGCTCAAGAACGGACGCGCGAAGGCGATCCGCTTCTCGACCCTGTCACGGCTCTGCGAGGTACTCCGGTGCCAGCCGGGCGACCTGATCACCCACGACGACACGGCTTAGCACCGTCCGGCGGCCTACTCCCAGGTCGCCGTGGAGGGATCGATCCCATGAGCCCGCGCGCTGGCGTCGACGCACCGGCGGAACCACCCGGCGAGACCGGCCCGGACGCCGTCGTAGTGGGCGGCGAAGCCCGGATCGGTCTCGTACCGGCGGGCGAGACAGACCTGCATCCGCCGGGTCAGCGGAAAGTACGCGGCGAAGACCGCGCGGTGCCGCTCGACCAGACGGTCGGCCTCCGGGCTGCCCGGGGCGACACCGGCCGCCATCGCCTGCCCCAGCTCACGGTCGAGCGCGGCCACCGCGTCGGAGACGGCCCGCCACTCCTCCGGGCCACGGGCGGCGGAACGTTCGGCGAACTGGCGCCACTGCTCGGTCTCCCCGTAGCGCTGCCGCGCCTGGGCGGACCAGTCCGGATCCCAGTCCGGCCCGAAGACCGAGCTCTGCTGCTCGGCGGTGAGCAGCACGCCGCGCTCATGGGCGTCGATCATCCGGTCAAGACCGTCCCCGAGCCGCTGGAGCCGCTCGATCCGCTCAGCGACCTGGGCGCGCTGCGCCCGCAGGGCACCGGGCACGTCCGCCGCCGATCCATCCAGGACGTCCCGGATCCGGTCCAGCCCCAGACCGATCTCCCGGTAGACCACGACACGGTGGAGACGCTCCAGATCACCGGTGGTGTAGAGCCGGTACCCGGCGGCCGTCCGCAGCGACGGCCGCGCCAGCCCGACCGCGTCCCAGTGATGCAGCGCCCGGACCGTCACCCCCAGCCGCGCCGCGACCTGCCCGACGGTCAGGCCGTCGGCGGAGTCCTCAGGCGGGTACTCCGGCGTCGCCGGGCGGGGTGATCCCGATGGCCGCAAGGTTCCGTGCCTCCTGACTCTCCGGATCGAAGGGCTTCGCGGCGGTGACGACGATCCGTACGTTCTCCGGCGTGATCACCTCGACATCGCGGGTGTTCCAGGGAGTATCCCTCGGCCCCCGCACCGAGTCGGGCCGCAGCGCCCGGCAGTTCTCCACCAGGGCGTCCACCTGATCCAGCACACACGAGAAGCTGAAGCTCATCCCCGGCACCTCCGCCGCCCCCCGCTCCGCCGCAACGCCTTCCGCCGCAACGCCTTCCGCCGGAACCAGGAGGACATCCTGGAACGCCCACCGCCGCAGATGCACCAGCCTCCCGGGAACCCCGAACAACTCGAAGAACCCGAGCCCCCGCACCCAGAAGTCCACCGACGCCGCCAGATCGTCCGTCGGGATCGTCACGAACGCGGGCATCCCATAGATCCCCCGGAACAGCTCCGGCGCCACGGCGTCCGGCCCGGGAGGCGGCACGGGACTCATCTCGAACGCGTCGTAGTAGTCGCTCATGGGCCTCACCTTCCGGCCTGACGCAACGTGAGGGTCAAGCCGGATGTCGCCCGGAGCGCTCATACGGAGGTGGTGGGCGTTTCCGACCTCGTGTCTGTATGTGCACGGCTGGTGGGCACCTAGCCTGGTGACACCCTGACAGACGTGGGATATGGGGTCGCCATGGTGACGTACGTCGTCGGTTCACGCGCCAGCAATCTCGCGAAGGCGCAGGTCCGCGAGTATCTGCGGCCCCTGCGCGACCGTTTTCCGGAGACCGTTTTCACCCACCGGGTGATCCTGGAGGGCGGTGACCGGGACCGTTCCTCCGCCCTGCGGAGCGTCTCGCTGGCCCATGGCGGGTCGGCGTTCAGCAGTGAGCAGGAGGCCGCGCTCGTCCGGGGCGAGGTGGACGTGGTGGTCCACTCCCTGAAGGACCTGCCGACGGCGAACCCGCCGGGCCTGACGGTGCTGGCCCCTCCGGGCCGCGAGGACGTACGGGACGCCCTGTGCGGGTCCACCCTGGCCGGGCTGCGCAAGGGAGCCCGCGTCGGTACGGGAGCGCCGCGCCGGGTGGCGCAGCTCCTGGCGGTCCGCCCGGACCTGGAGATCGTCCCGATCCGGGGCAATGTTCCGCCGCGCCTGCGCAAGCGGGAGACGATGGGCCTGGACGCCGTGGTCCTCGCGGTCGCGGGCCTGCGCCGCCTCGGCCTCGATGACGCGATCGACGAGCTGCTCCCGCTGGACCTGTTCCCCCCGAGCCCCGGCCAGGGCGCCCTCGGCATCCAGGTCCGCACCGATGACGCCTCCGCGCCGCTGCGCCGGATCCTGTCCACAGCCGGGGACCGGGATGTGGACGCCTCCGTCCGCGCGGAACGGGCGCTCCTCGCCGAACTCCACGGCGGGTGCAGCGTCCCGGTGGGCGCCCACGCTCAGGTGACCCGGAGCGCGAACCTGACCCTGACGGGCCAGGTCACCTCGCTGGACGGCACCCAACGCGTCACCGCGACCGCCTCAGGCCCGGTGACCGAACCGGAGAAGCTGGGCGCGGCCGTGGCCCGAGAGCTGATCGGGCAGGGGGCACACGGAATTCTGGACGCGGTGCGGGGTGTGAGCGCCGACAGGCCCTAAGGGCTGAGGGGCCGGTGGTCGGGGCTGTGCTGCTGGTGTCGGTGGAGGAGGACGCGGGCGTCGGTGGCGGCGGAGTGGTCGTGGGCGGTGCGGGCTTCGTGTTCGGCGGTGACGAGGTCGTCGCAGGTCTCGCAGGTGGGGGGCTGTTGTTCGGTCATGAGGGGGTCCTGGGTTCGGGCGCGGAGGATACGGGCTTCGCGGACGCCGCGTACCGGCAGTCCCCAGGTGGTGAGCTGTTTCTTCATCCAGGCATCACTGACGTGGTACTCGGCGGCGAGGGATTTGATGGATTCGCCTTCGCAGTAGCGGGCGATGACGGTCGTCTTGTCGGTGTGGACGTGGTCGCGTCCGGTACGGGGCATGGCTCATCTCCTCGTGGGGTGGAGGTGGAAGAAGGGGCGGATGTAGAGGACCCGGGCGGGGCGGGGGCTGATCGCGAGGGTGTAGCGGTCGGGCCCGTCCGGGATGACGACGGAGAC
>NZ_JBHVHF010000066.1:0-30953 GCF_042800315.1 Streptomyces sp. NPDC057638 | reverse complement strand
CCCCTCATCTCATGGCGCGTGGGTCAGAGCGCGACACCCAGGAGGGCGTCGACGGCGCGCGACACCAGACCGGGCGCACCCTCGTCCGTACCGCCCTCGGTGTGCTGGAGCGCGGCCCACCGGTCGACGGCCGCCAGGGCGGCGGGCGCGTCGAGGTCCTGGGCGAGCGCCTCGCGCACCTCCTCCACCAGGGCGTCGGCGGACGGTCCGTCCGGGCGCGACACGGCCGAGCGCCAGCGCGCCAGCCGGTCCACGGCGTCCTGGAGGACCTGGTCGGTCCACTCCCAGTCGGCCCGGTAGTGGTGGGACAGCAGCGCGAGCCGGATGGCCGCCGGGTCGACGCCGTCGCGGCGCAGCGCCGAGACGAAGACCAGGTTGCCCCGGGACTTGGACATCTTCTCGCCGTGCAGACCGACCATGCCCGCGTGGACGTAGGTCCGCGCGAAGGGGTGTTCCCCGGTCAGCGCCTGCGCGTGCGAGGCGCCCATCTCGTGGTGCGGGAAGACCAGGTCGGAGCCGCCGCCCTGGATGTCGAAGCCCATGCCGAGGTGGTCCAGGGCGATGGCGACGCACTCGATGTGCCAGCCGGGCCGTCCGGGGCCGAGGCTGGCGCCGTCCCAGCGCGGCTCGCCGTCGCGGGCCGCCTGCCAGAGCAGGGGGTCGATCGGGTTCTTCTTGCCGGGGCGCTCGGGGTCGCCGCCACGCTCGGCCGAGAGCAGCCGCATGGCCTCGGCGTCGAGCCGGGAGACCTCACCGAAGTGCGGGTCGGCCTCGACCGAGAAGTAGACGTCGCCGTCGAGTTCGTAGGCGGCTCCGGCGTCACGCAGCCGTTCCACCAGGGGGACGATGCTCGGTATGGACTCGACGGCCCCTATGTACTCCCGGGGCGGAAGCATCCGCAGGGCCGTCATGTCCTCGCGGAAGAGCGCGGTCTCGCGCTCGGCGAGGGCGGACCAGTCGTGTCCGTCCCGGACGGCCCGCTCCAGCAGCGGATCGTCGATGTCGGTGACGTTCTGGACGTAGTGGACCTGCCGCTTGGTGTCGAGCCACACGCGCTGCACGAGGTCGAACGCGTTGTAGGTCGCCGCGTGACCCATGTGGGTCGCGTCGTACGGGGTGATGCCGCAGACGTAGATACGGGCGACGGGACCGGGGGCGAGGTCAACCAGACCTCCGGTCGCGGTGTCGTGGATCCGGAGGTCGCGGCCCTTGCCGGGCAGGGCGGGGACCTCAGAAGCGGGCCAGGCATGCATGCATTGAGCCTAACCGGATGCCGTGTCCGGATACGAACCGGATCACGCCGGTTGGCTCGTTTGGCGCTCTTGCGATCTGGCGCCGTCTGTGCAGGTGAGGGCGGGAGCCCCGTGGTGCGGGTGGGTCAGCGGGGCGGTGGGGCGCCCTCCGCGCGTGGCCGACGGTCGCCGCGCTCCGGGAGGTGGGCCCTGGGCGGCGGTGGGCGCGGGATGGGTACGGAGTGACCGGGCCGGGGAGAACCGCGCCGCGCGGGCCCGTCGGCGGAGGCGGTGGTGGTGGTGATGGAGTTCCCCGGCCCGGCGGGGAGCACGACGCGGACGGCGGTCGGCCGGAGGGGCCCGGCCGGGGCCGGGGGGGTGGGCGCCCGGCCGAGGACGGGGTGCGGAATGACGTGACCGGGCGCGACCACGTCACGAGGCCGGACCGAAAGGGCCGGGTGGTGGCGGATGCGGGCCCCGGGGGCCTTGGGGCCCACCTCCCCGCGGACGGCGGCGTCCTCCGCACCGGGTCAAGGCCCCGGGTCAGGACGCGGGGCCGGTGACGCGGCCGGGCACCCGTCCGTACGGATACGGGCTCAGACCGGCGGCCAGGGGATCGCGGGCCACTCCCCGGACGGGACCGGGTGTCTGCCGGTCCTCCGCATCGCCGCCACCCTGGTGACGACCGCCGTCACCTCGGCCGGGGTCAGCAGTTGCGCCAGCCGGGTGAGGAGCGGGCCGTCGTCCGCGAGGGCCGTCGCCAGCGTGTCCAGGGCCGTGCGGGCCTCTGCCGTCAGGGGCTCCCCCGCCCAACCCCACAACAGCGTCCGGAGCTTGTCGTCGGTGTGGAAGGTGACCCCGTGGTCGATCGCGTAGAGCGCGCCGTCCGGCGCGGGCAGCAGATGCCCGCCCTTGCGGTCACCGTTGTTGATCACCGCGTCCAGGACGGCCAGCCGCCGCAACCGGGCGTCGTCCGCGTGGACCAGCAGGGCCGTGCGCCCCTCACCGACGTCGGCGAACCCGACCGCCTTCCACCCGTCGCCCGGGGTGTCGCCCTCGACCAGCGCCAGCAGGGAGGAGCCCGGCGCCTCGGTGTCGCCGTCGGCCTCGATCCAGAGCTGGACCATCCCCCGGCCGTAGGGGCCGTCCCGCAGGACGGTGGGCGGTACCAGACGCCAGCCGAGCGCCTCGGAGATCTCGTACGCCGCCACCTCGCGCTCGGCGAGGGTGCCGTCCGGGAAATCCCACAGGGGGCGCTCCCCGGCGACGGGCTTGTAGACGCAGGAGGCTTCCTCGCCCTCGTACGTCACCGAACAGAACAGCACCGCGTTCGACGCCTCGCGGATCCGGCCGCGGACGGTCAGCTCACCGTGGGTGAGCAGCTCCAGAGATGTCAGGCTCCTCGGCGGTATCCGTTCTGGCGCGGGCATACGTGTCCTTCCGGATCGAGGGGCAGACTGCACAGCGGACAGGGGGGACGCCCGGCGTTCACCACGTCGAGGGCCCGTTTGGCGAAGGCCCTGGCCTGCGCGCCGGTCAGGCGGACGCGCAGCATCGGGGGGCCGTTCTCCTCGTCCTGGAGCAGCCGCTCCTCGGCCTCCGCGAGGTCCTCCTCGGAGTCCGCGTCCAGTTCGACCAGCGCCTGGGCCTCGACGATCATGCGCTGCTCCTCGCCGTCCCAGGCCAGGGCCATGGTTCCGACACGGAACTCCTCCTCGACGGGTGCGTCGAGGGGCGCGGTGTCGGCGATGTCCGCGGGCGCGACGGCGGGCACCGGCGCGTTGCCCCCGGTACGGCGGACCACCTCGTCGAGCAGTTCGTCGATCCGCTCGGCGAGCGCGGCGACCTGGGTCTTCTCCAGGGCGACGCTGGTGACGCGGCCCGCGGCCGACGCCTGTAGGAAGAACGTACGACGTCCAGGCAACCCGACCGTACCGGCCACGAAACGGTCCGGCGGATCGTAGAGGAACACCTGACGGGACACGTTCTGTCTCCCTCGAAGATTCGGAAACGATCAGCACGGACGGCGTGGACGGGCCGCCGTGCCGGAGGTCTTACCGGCTTTCGGCCCGTCCACCCTACTGCGCCCGGCGATCACGGGGCGCCCGTGCCACCACCCACCACGGCTCCCCCGTCACCGCCCGTGGCGCCGTCGCCGCGCGGCGCCAAGGAGCCCAGCTCACCGGTGTCCCCGAGGCGCAGCAGAAACGGGCGGGTACGGGTGTAGCGGATCGCTGTCACGGAACACGGTTCCACATGGATCCGCTGGAACAGATCGAGATGGACGCCGAGAGCGTCCGCGATCACCGCTTTGATGATGTCGCCATGTGAGCACATCGCGTAGACCGCGTCCTCGCCGTGCGCCGCCTCCACCCGCGCGTTCCAGTCACGGACGGCGTCCACGGCGCGTGCCTGCATGGCGCGCATGGACTCGCCGCCGGGGAAGGTCACGGAGGAGGGGTGGTTCTGGACGGTCTCCATCAGCGGGTCGTCGGCCAGCTCCCGGAGCTTGCGTCCGGACCAGTCACCGTAATGACACTCGCCGATCCGCTCATCGGTCACCAGCTCCAGTTCCGGCCGGGCCTCGACCAGGGGGGCCAGGGTCTGGAGACAGCGCTCCAGCGGGCTGCTCACGAGCGCGGCGAGCGGCAAGGAGGCGAGACGGGCGGGGAGCGAGGCGGCCTGCGCGGCGCCCTGGGGGTCGAGTCGGACCCCGGGGGTCCAGCCCGCGAGTACGGCCGAGGTGTTCGCCGTGGAGCGTCCGTGCCGTACGAGGATGAGGGTCGCCATGCCCGCCAGCCTAGGCCCTCCCTTCCGGATCCGGCCGGGCACACCCTTCCCCGCCCGCCGGTCCCGGAGTGCGCTTCCTGGGGGCGCGCGGAAGAATGCGCACCGTGATCGTCGACTGCGCCATCTACCGCCAAGGGCGGCGCATCGAGGGCCCGGACGACTTCTCCACCGCGCTGGAGACGGCCAGGGCGTACGGTGACGCGTTCCTGTGGATCGGGATGTACGAGCCGACGGCGGAGGAGTTCGAACTGGTCACCACGGAGTTCGGCCTCCACCCGCTGGCGGTCAAGGACGCGCTGCGCGCGCATCAGCGGCCCAAGCTGGAGATCTACGACGACTCGCTGTTCGTGGTCGTCAAACCGGTGCTGTACGAGCCGCGGAGCGACACCGTCACCACGGGCGAGCTGATGCTCTTCCTCGGCGACGCGTTCGTGGTGACGGTGCGCCACGGCCAGGGCTCACCGCTGGCCTCCGTACGCCAGCGGCTTGAGGCGGCTCCCTCGGTGCTGGCCCGTGGCCCCACGTCGGTGCTGTACGCGGTCACGGACTCCGTGGTCGAGCACTACATGGAGGTGGCCGGCGAGCTCCAGTCGGATCTGGAGGAACTGGAGGAGTCCGTCTTCGCCCCGTCGGGCGGCGGCGGGGGCACGGCGGCGCGGATCTACGTCTTCAAGCGGCAGGTGCTGGAGTTCCGGCGGGCGAGCGGACCGCTGACGGGTCCCATGGCACGGCTGGCGGGGCCGGGCATCCCGTTCGTCCACGAGCGGTCCCAGCCGTTCTTCCGGGATGTCAGCGACCATCTGACACGTGCCAACGAGCAGATCGACAGCCTCGACCGGCTGTTGTCGGACATTCTCGCCGCCCATCTCGCCCAGCAGGGCGTCCGGCAGAACGACGACATGCGCAAGATCTCGGCCTGGGCCGCCATGGCGGCGGTCCCCACCCTGGTAGCGGGCGTCTACGGGATGAACTTCGAGCACATGCCGGAGCTGGGCTGGACCTGGGGGTATCCGGGCGCCCTGCTGCTGATGGCGGGGGTGGTGTTCGGGCTGTTCCGTCTCTTCAAACGGCGTGGCTGGCTCTGAGCACGACGTGATGGGGAGCGCGGGGTGATGGGGAGCGCGGGGTGATGGGGAGCGCGGGGCGGCCGGGGGCACGGAGCGGCCGGGGAACGTCATCCCGCGTTCGCACGGCCGCGGAGGCACCTGGGGGCCGGGGACGGGTTCCCGACGGGCCCGGGAGGGTTCAGACCGCGGGCGCGGCGGTCGGCGGGCCGTCCAGCGCTCCCCTGCGTTCCGGCATGGCCAGGGTGACCATCCGGCGCCAGCCGCCGAGCCGTTCGTACGCGTACATCGCGTGGATGCCCGTGGCGAGCGTGACCGACTTCGCCTTCGGCCAGCGCAGCAGCCGGCCCATATGCGCCATCACGGCCAGGCTGACATCGCGGTAGACCACGATCTCGGCGAGGGCGCTCTCCCGCAGCACCCGCTGGATGGTGCGGCCGTGGCCCTGTGCCGCGAGCCGCAGCAGCTCCTCATGGCAGTAGGCGAGATGGTTGTCCTCGTCCTGGCAGATCATCCGGACCGCCCTGCCGACCTCGGGGTGGTCCCCGAAGAAGCGCACCAGCATGTCCATCTGGTCGGCCGCCCGCTGCTCGGTGACCCTGCTGTGGGCGAGGTAGACGACGATGTCCTCGTCCGTCAGCGGCTCGTCCCGGCGGAGCTTGTCATGGGTGAGCCCGATCCCCCGCGCCTCCAGGAGCATCGTGTAGTCGGCCTCCGGCGGCACGGGCACGGGGTCGAGTCCGCGCTTCTTCAGGAGCGCGTTGAAGATGCGCCCGTGCTTGTCCTCGTCCGCGCCATGCCGGGTGATCTTCGGCGCGAGGGTACGCATACCCGCGGGCACGAGGGCGGCGATCCGGGCGTTCTCCCAGCCTCCCTGCGCCTCTCCGCTGGCGGCTATGGAACAGAAGAGCTGATAGCTGTTGTCCGTGTCGAGGATCTCCTGGAACAGGTTCCGGGCCGAGAGCATCACTGCCACCTCCGGTAGACATCCGCAGAGAAAGCCTCACACGCGGTACGGGAGGGAAGGCAACAGCTGGACCGGACAAACTCCGCCGAATGGGGGAGATGCCCGGGGTGGCCCCGGCCGGACGCCAGCTCCGGACGGCGCCCGGCCGGGCCCGCCGCCGCCCGGCCGGGGCGTCCCGTCAGACGGGCGGCGGGCCGACGGCGGCGCGGCCGGGATGACGGCGGTCAGGCGAGACCGGCGTGCTCCAGGGCCTCGACGCCCGCCCGCAGCGCCACGAGCCGCTCCTCCAGCGTGAACCCGGCGGGCGAGAGCGTCAGCGTGGTGACCCCGGCCTCCGCGTACGCCCGCATCCCGTCCGCGATCCGCTCCACCGGCCCGAGCAGCGTGGTCGAGTCGATCAGTTCGTGCGGCACGGCCGCCGCCGCGCCCGCCTTGTCCCCGGCCAGGTACTTGTCCTGGATCTCGGCGGCCTCCTTCTCGTACCCCATCCGCCCGGCGAGCCGGTTGTAGAAGTTCTGCTTCCGGCTGCCCATCCCTCCCACGTACAGCGCGGTGTACGGGCGGAACGTGTCGGCCAGCGCGGTGACATCGGCGCCCACCGCCAGCGGCACGGTCGGACAGACGTCGAAGCCCTCCATGGTCTTCCCGGCCTTCGCGCGGCCCGCCCGCAGCGGGCTCAGGGCGGTCTCCTCCAGATGGGCGGCGGAGGGGAAGATCAGCAGGGCGCCGTCGGCGATCTCACCGGTCTGCTCCAGGTTCCTGGGGCCGATGGCCGCGATATAGAGCGGAATGTGCTCGCGCTGCGGGTGGACCGTGAGCTTGATCGGCTTGCCGGGGCCACCGGGCAGGGGCAGGGTCCAGTGCTCACCCTCGTGGGTCAGGCGCTCGCGCCGCATCGCCTTGCGGACGATGTCGACGTACTCCCTGGTACGCGAGAGGGGCTTGTCGAACGTCACGCCGTACCAGCCCTCGGAGACCTGGGGCCCGGAGACGCCGAGGCCGAGCCGGAACCGGCCGCCGGAGAGCGAGTCGAGGGTGGCCGCCGTCATGGCGGTCA
The DNA here is from genome assembly GCF_042800315.1 of Streptomyces sp. NPDC057638. NCBI lineage: Bacteria > Bacillati > Actinomycetota > Actinomycetes > Kitasatosporales > Streptomycetaceae > Streptomyces > Streptomyces sp. NPDC057638. Next base: position 23,843 of record NZ_JBHVHF010000066.1, on the reverse strand, counting down.
TCGCGGGCTGCCTGGCCGGGATCTGCATGATCGCCGAACCGACGTCGATCCGCTCGGTCTGGGCCGCGACCCAGGTCAGCACGGTCGGAGCGTCCGAACCATAGGCCTCGGCGGCCCAGCAGACGTCGTAGCCGAGCCGGTCGGCCTCCTTGGCGACGGCGAGATTGTCGCTGTCCATCCCCGCGCCCCAGTAGCCGAGGTTGATGCCGAGCCGCATGACCACTCCCCTTACTCATCAGTAACGTCGCTGTCGCCGGGGACTCTAGCGCGGTCGGCGGCGGAGCGGCAGGGGGTCCCGGCCGCCATCGGCCGTGCGCCGGTTGTCCACAGGTTCGCTCGCCCCACAGTCCCGGCCAGTAGTGTCAGCGCTCATGGAGCAGAGGTATCTCGGCCGCACCGGCCTGCGCGTGTCCCGGATCGGGCTCGGCACTCTCACCTGGGGCCGTGACACCGGCGAGCAGGACGCGGCGGACCAGCTCAAGACGTTCTGGGGGGAGGGCGGCACGCTGGTCGACACCGCCGATGTCTACGGCGGCGGTGAGGCCGAGTTCCTGCTCGGCCGTCTGGTCGAGCGGCTGGTGCCCCGCGGTGACCTGGTCATAGCGACCAAGGCGGGCAGCGTGCCGGACCCCGACCGCCGCTTCGACGGCTCTCGCGGGCACCTCCTCGCGGCCCTGGACGCCTCCCTCTCCCGGCTCGGCACGGACTATGTGGACCTCTGGCAGATCCACGCCTTCGACCCGGAGACCCCGCTGGAGGAGACACTCCAGGCGCTGGACCTGGCCGTCAGCAGCGGCCGCGCGCGGTACGCGGGCATCTCCAACTTCTGCGGCTGGCAACTCGCCAAGGCCGCCACCTGGCAGCTCGCGGCCCCCGGCCGTACCCGTCTGGCCAGCACACAGATGGAGTACTCCCTGCTGCAACGGGGCGTGGAGCGGGAGGTGCTGCCCGCCGCGCTCGACCTCGGAGTGGGCCTGCTGCCGTCGTCACCGCTCGGACGCGGGGTCCTCACCGGCAAGTACCGCCACGGGACTCCGGCGGACTCGCGGGGCGCCTCGGAACTGCTGGGGCCCTTTGTGGAGCCCTATCTCGACGAGACGGCCGACAGCATCGTGGACGCCGTGATGACGGCGGCCGACGGTCTGGCCTCGACCCCCCTCCATGTGGCGCTCGCCTGGGTCAGGGACCGCCCCGGAGTCGTCGCGCCGGTCGTCGGCGCCCGCACCGCCAAACAGCTGGCGGCGGCGCTGTCAGTGGAGGCACTTACGCTTCCTGACGAGATCCGCCGGGCGCTCGACGATGTGTCGGCCCCGGTGCACCGCTATCCCGACCAGGACTGGAGCACGTTGTGACCGCGCCTTCCGGGGCCCCCACCCCCGCGCCCGAGGACACCCCCGCCGGGGCGGAGCCCCCGCCGCCCGTGGCGGAAGGGCCCGAGAAGGACGCCATGGCCCTCGCGGACGCGGCGGACGGCGCGCCGTCGGCCGGACCGGACGCGGACTCTCCGCGGGAGACGGCCCCGGAAGAGGACTCCGGCGACGGTTCCGACGGACGGACGCCTCCCGGCACGCACTCCGGGGCGCACTCGGAAGCGGACTCCGGCTCAGGCTCTGCCTCCGCGACCGCGTCGAGGACCGAGTCCGCGACCGAAGCCCCGACCGCCACCAGGTCCGGGGCCGAACCCGAGACCACAGCCGAAGCCCACTCCGACACGGAGACGGGCGAAGGCACCGCCGCCTTGAGGCAGGACAGCGACCAGAACAGCGGCCAGGACGGTGTCCAAGCCGAGGGCCAGGAGCTGAGCGAGGCGCAGGCCGAGCTGGCCGCCCAGCGGGAGCTGAGGGAGCGGATCGAGCGACGGAAGGCGGCGAAGGAGGGGCCCCTCACCAGCGGGGGCAAGCTGAGCGGCAGCGCGGCCGACCTGCTGGCCGCGGTCCGGGCCGTGGAGAGCGGCGAGCGGTCCGGCGGGGCCTTCTTCCCGCCCGCGGCGCCGGCCGCCCCCGCTCCTTCGGCGCCGGCGCTGCCCAGGAGCAGCATCAGTGCCACACCCCCGGCCGCCGCCCCGGCCCCGGCGGCCCCTCCGCTGACGCCGCCCGCTCCGGCGGCCGTGAGCGTCTCCCCGGAGACCGCCGCCGCGGTGCGGCACGTTCTGAGCCGGGGCGGTGCCCCGGAGTCACTCGCGGCGGGGGTGGTCGAGACGCTCGGGGAGCGCGCGGTGGCGCTGCTCCAGGAGGACCCCTGGCAATTGCTGTCGGTGCCCGGGGTCCAGCCCGACCAGGCGGACGGCTTCGCCCGTGCCCTGCTCGGCGGCGACTGCGGACCCGGCGACGAGCGCCGTACGGCCGCGTTGGTCATCTGGCGGCTGGAGGCGGCGGCCCGGCAGGGCCACACGGCGCTGGACGCCACCGTCCTGCGTGCCGCGCTCGCCGAGCGCGCGGTACCCGACCCCGATGAGGCCCTGGGGCACGCGGTGGCCGAGGGCCTCGTCCTGCTCTTCGACGACGGCGCCGAGGGCGGCACCGAGGGCGGCGGTATGGAGGAAGGCCATCCGGAAGGGGACGGCCCGCAGGAGGGCGGCCCCGCCGCCGACGGACCGGCGGGTGCCCCGGACCGTCCGGTACTGCTGGGCCTCGACCGCTACGCGATGGCGGAGGAGAGTCTCGCCGACGGCCTCGCCCGGCTCGCCCGGAGCGGCCCCGACGCTCGCTGGGACCAGGCCGGTCCGGCCGATCTGGTCCGTGCGGTCGCCGCCGGGGCGCTGGTGGTCCACACCGGCGGCGAGGCGTCCCGCGCCGAGCCGCTGGCCCTGGCCGAGGCCGCCCGGGCGCTGGGGCTGCGGGCCACCGTGGCGACCTTGGGCGAAGGGGGACCCCGTCCGGCGGGCGCGGTCACCCTCGCGGGGCTGCTGGCGGGCGCCGAGGGCCCGGCGCGGGACGAGGAGGGCGCGCTGGCGCTCGATCTGCTGGTGGTTCTGGACGCGTCCCTGCTGGATGTGGAGAGCGCGGCGATGCTGGTGGAGTCGCTGCCGGACGGCGCGCGGCTGGTGCTCAGCGGCGATCCGCACGGTCTTGGCCCGGCGGGCGCGGGCCAGGTCCTCGCGGATCTGCTGGCGGCCAAGGTCTGCCCCCGGGTCGCCTCCCGGGTCCCGGACCCGGGCCCGATCGGCGAGCTGGTCTCCGGTATCGGCATCGGCGAGCTGAACGCGGTCGCGGCCCCCGCCAAGGAGGTCGTCATCGTGCCCGTACGGGAACCGGGGGAGGCGGTGCACCGGACGGTGCAGCTGGTCGCCGACTCGGTGCCGCGGGCGATCGGGGTGCCCGCCGACCAGACCCAGGTGATCACCGTGGGCCATGGCGGGGCGGCCGGGACCCGGGCGCTGAACGCGGCGCTGAAGCAGCGGCTCAACCCGGGCCCCGGCCGGTTCGGGGGGTTCGACCCGGGCGACCGGGTCGCCTACACCCCCGCTCCCGGCCGGACCCTGCCCTGCCGGGTGGTCTCGGCCGACGCCGACGGTCTGCTGCTCGACCGTGAGGGAGGGGGGCGGGTCACCGTGCCCCGGGAGAGGGTCGCGGCCACGCTCCGGCACGGCTGGGCGCTGACGGCGCACCAGGCGGCGGCGCTGCGCTGGCCCGCCGTCGTGGTGGTGCTGCCGGGGGACGCGGCACCCGGTCTGAGCCGCCCCTGGGTGTACACGGCGTTCAGCCGGGGGGTGCGGCATCTGTCCGTGGTCCACGGGGTGGAACAGGCCCTCCTGCACGCGGTGTCACAGCCCCCGGCCGCCCGCACCACCCGACTGCCCCGGTTGCTGACCCCTCCGGCCTGACTCGGTTCGGGGGCCGACAACCAGGGCGCCGCAGACGCTGAGGCTGGGGCTGGGCGGATCATGGCGACGACGGCCCGGCGAGGCCGGGGTGGGCCCGCGGTCACGGGGCCGACATGCCACAGGCCCCGTTCTCCCGGGGTGGGTCGGGAGGACGGGGCCTGGTCCGGCGGGCAGGCGAGGGTCAGCGCGGCCTGTCGTCGTCGAGATCGTCCAGGTCATCACCGAGGTCGTCCTCGTCGAAGACGGCGCTGACGTCGAAGCGGCAGACCACCCGCTGCGGGTCCACCTGCTCGAAGGGCGCGCTGAGCCATTCGCCGGGCTCGGGGAGATCGTCCGTGACCGAGACCCAGAGGGTGGAGTCGCCCTCCTCCAGCCCGAACTCCTTGTGCCGGGAGGCGATCTCGTCGGGTTCGAACTCCCCGAAGAGGACGCCGAGCGCGCTGTGGACGCCGGCCGCGGCGGACCGGCCCCGCTCGGGGCGCTCCTCATCGGGATCGGCGTCGGACACGCGCTGTGCCTGTGCGAGCAGCCGCTGGGGTTCGACCACCGCGTAGTCACGGCGGATCAGCACGCTGAGGGCGTTCGGCTCCTCGGGGCCCGCGTAGGGCGGGAGCGCGTCGTCGGCGCCAGGGATCTCGAAGGGGGTCACCTCGTCATAGCGGTCGTAGAGGCGTTCGTCGTACGCCTCGGCGGCCGCGGCCAGGGCGTTGAACGCGTCGTAGACGGCCGGGTCGTCCTCTCCCGTGCGGTTCTCGACCGCCGCGAGGTGACGGTCCAGTGCGGCTTTGACCGCCTCGGCGGCGGCACGTACCTCGGCAGCGGTGGGCTGCGCAGCATCAGACATAGTGCAGACGCTATCCGTAGCTGGTGGGTGCCCGCACAATAGATGCGATGCCGGAATACGAATTCGTCGACGTGTACGTGCCCCGCGGGGTCTCCCGCAAGGAGGCCACGCGCCTGCTGACCGACCATGCCGAGTACGGCCACTGGGAGTTGGACCGACTGACGCTGCACCGGGACGGCAGCCGCAGGGTGCGGCTGCGGCGGCGCATCATCCGCCAGTTGCGCGCCACATGGTGATCTCACAAGGAATGGGCCCCGCCGGAGCGGGGCCCATCTGTCGTACCGCCTCGTACCGCCGTACTCCGACACAGACGCCGACGCCACCGGCGGGGGCGTACGGTCGCGTACGGAACGCCTGAGCGCGCTCAGGCGGCCGAGCGGGAGCGACGGTAGAGGACGGCGCCCGCCAGGAGCATGCCCGCGCCCGCCGGGAGGACCAGTCCGAGTCCGTCCATGCCGGTGCTGGCCAGTTCGGCGGGCTGGTCGGCGGGGGCGGGTGCCGGGGCCGGGGGCTCCGCCACGGCGGCGGGGGGCCGCGGAGTGGGGACCCGCTTGTCCACCGGCGGCTGCGGCACGTTCTTGCCCGGCACATGCGGCGGGGGCGGCGCGGGCGTGTGCACGGTCGGGGGCACGCTCTCCCGGGCGCAGCCGTTGCCGAACGCCGGGTTGAGCAGCCCGACGACATCGGCGGAGTTGCCGCAGGCGTTGACCGGCACGTCGACCGGGGCCTGGACCTGGTTGCCCGAGCCGACGCCGGGCGAGTTCGCCGCGACTCCGCTGGCCTGGGCGCCGCCGCCGGTGACCGGCACGGCGGCCGGTGCCCCCGGGGAGCCCACGGGCCCGGAGTGGCCCGGGAGGGTACCGGCATGGGCGGCGCCTCCCGACTCGGTGACGCATCTGTTGCCGAATGTGGGGTTGAGCAGCCCGGCCGCGTTCACGGAGTTGCCGCACGCGTTCACCGGAACGCTCACCGGCACCTGGACCGAGTTCCCCGACAGCACACCCGGGGAGTGCGAGGCACCCCCGTGCGCCCCGGCGTCCGCCTGGGCGTAGGTGCCGCCCAGGGCGATGGCGCCGCCCGCCGCCGCCATGGTGATCAAGCCCTTGCGTGTGACCTGTCGCATAGGTCGCTTCCCTGCCTTCTTCCGGATCACCGGAATACCTCCGGGCGCTGCGCCCGGGTGCGGAAATGCCGGGCGGCCCCGAAGCGCGCATGACACGCTCCGGGACCGCCCCGTTGGTTCAGACAGCCGGCCCGACGGGCCGTGATCACAGCATCAAGAGCTGACGCAGGTGTTTCCGAAGGCGGGGTTCAGGATCCCGACGACATCGATCGTGTTGCCGCACAGGTTCACCGGCACATTGACGGGCACCTGGATGACATTTCCGGAGACGACGCCCGGAGAGCCCACGGCCGCACCGTGGGCGCCCGCGTCGGCCATGGCAACGCCGGCACCGGCGAGCATCAGACCGCCCGCGGCAGCCGCGGCGGCGGCGACCTTCTTGATCATTGTTCCTCCTCGTAGGCAATGCGGTCCCAGCCGCGGACCGCACCACCTGTAACGAGGAGGGGGAAAAGGGGGAACGTCTCTGTAGTTCCTTTCACCCGTTTCAGTCAAGGGCGTACATAGTGACGATTATTGGAGTTTCCGCCCACCCGGGTACGTCCGGGACGGGTGGGCGGAGATCCGTCAGCAGGCGTCGATAAAGCGGTCGAGCACCCGGACGCCGAACTTCAGCCCGTCCACCGGGACCCGCTCGTCCACGCCGTGGAACATTCCCGCGAAGTCCAGCTCCGGCGGCAGCTTCAGCGGCGCGAAGCCGAAGCAGCGGATCCCGAGGTCGTCGAAGGACTTGGCGTCGGTGCCGCCGGAGAGCATGTACGGGACGGCACGGGCGATCGGGTCCTCGGCCCGCAGCGCGCCCTGGATGGCGTCCACCAGATCCCCGTCGAAGCTGGTCTCCAGCGCCTTGTCCCCGTGCACGTCCTCGCGCCGGACCCGGGGGCCGAGCAGCCGGTCGAGGTCGGCGAGGAACTCCTCCTCGTACCCGGGCAGGAAGCGTCCGTCGACATGGGCGGTGGCCTGGCCGGGGATGACGTTCACCTTGTACCCCGCGCCGAGCATGGTGGGTGCGGCGGAGTTGCGCAGGGTCGCGCCGATCATCTTGGCGATACCGCCCAGCTTGGCCAGGGTGGCGTCCATGTCCTCGGGGTCGAGCGGGGTGCCGAGGGCGTCCGACAGCTCGTCCAGGAACGACCGCACGGTCTTGGTCATCCGCACCGGCCAGGTGTGCCGCCCCAGCCGCCCGACGGCCTCGCACAGCTCGGTGATGGCGTTGTCGTCGTTGGTCATGGAGCCGTGGCCCGCGGTGCCGTCCACGGTCAGGCGCATCCAGTGCATGCCCTTCTGGGCGGTCTCGACCAGATAGAGCCGCAGCTGCTCGTTGACCGTGAAGGAGAAGCCGCCGACCTCGCCGATGGCCTCGGTGACACCCTCGAACAGATCAGGGTGCTTGTCGACCAGGTACCGTGCGCCGTAGGTGCCGCCCGCCTCCTCGTCGGCGAGGAAGGCCAGCACGATGTCGCGCGGTGGCTTGCGACCGCTGCGCAGCCGGTCCCGGACGACGGCGAGCGTCATGGCGTCCATGTCCTTCATGTCGACGGCGCCCCGCCCCCAGACACAGCCGTCGGCGATCTCCCCGGAGAAGGGGTCGTGCGTCCAGTCCGCGGCGTTCGCGGGGACGACATCGGTGTGTCCGTGGATCAGCAGCGCGGGGCGCGAGGGGTCCTCCCCCTCGATCCGGGCCACCGTGGAGGCCCGCCCCGGGTGCGACTCGAAGATCTTCGGCTCCAGTCCGACCTCGGCGAGCTTCTCGGCCACGTACTCGGCGGCCGCGCGCTCGCCGGGCCCCGAGTGGTCGCCGTAGTTGCTCGTATCGATCCGGATCAGCTCGCGGCAGAGGTCGACGACCTCGTCCTCGCCGGAGACGGCAGCGGCCGTGTGCGACTCGCTCACGCTGATTCCTCCCACATCGCTGCTGGTGGTGGCTTGTCCATTCCATGCATCCACCCGCCATCCTCCCCCGCGCACACCCCTCACCCCAAGGGCGGCGCCGATCCGGCCACACCGCCGTCACCAGCGCGGGGGCCGGGGAGGGGGTGTGATCGGGGCCCGCGAATGTTTGCTATGGTTTTCCACGTCGCAAGGGAACACCCCGGAGCGACAGACACCTGGTCCGGGTGGCGGAATGGCAGACGCGCTAGCTTGAGGTGCTAGTGCCCTTTATCGGGCGTGGGGGTTCAAGTCCCCCCTCGGACACCAGCAGAGACCCCACTTCACGTGGGGTTTTTCTGTTTCTCCGGCTGTGGCGTGACCAACCACGTGACCAACAGCCGAGCGAATCTCCTGGTCAGACCAGGGATGACAGGCCGATACGGGCAGCACTGGAAGCGGCCGGCTTCTTCGCCCCTTCGGCGCGACGCCTGCCGTAGCGCGCCATGGTGTAGCCCGGCGAGTGGTGCCGGGCGTTGGCCGAGACCTCTACCGGGTTCTCGTGGTTGTCGAGATCGTTCGTGATCTTCGATGCCCGCCCGCGTCTCACGTCCGGGTGTCCAGCGAATGAATAGCGGTCCCTGCTCACACCGCACTGTCGAGTACCACTGCTACATCAGGCACGTGCGCGTACCCGGAGAGTCGGGCCAGTAGGCCCCGTCCACGAGAGGGTGATGGCGGGCGCGCAGGTCCCGCATCGCCCGCCCGATGCGATCCAGTCTGTAGACGACATCGTCGACAAGGCGTGGCCCGTGAACCCGGGCCAACGCGTCCTGAAGACGGCACGGGACCCGGCGGCACTCGGAGTCGCAGAGATCCTCCGCGACCGGACCCGCGCGTTCGGACGGGCCGGCCGAGGAGCCGCGCCGACCATCGCCGACCTGTGCGGACACTGCGCCCACGAGAAGTGCGCCATCGGCCTGACCGACGACGCCTAGCCCCCGCGTCCTGGGGCGGTTTCTCACCATCGGCAACGTGCGAAAACGCCGCTCGCCGACATCTCGACCGTGCACGGGGAGGGCGCAGTCGTGCACGCCCCGCAGTTCCTCCCGATGTGCGGACCGTGCCAGCCCTGCGTTCCCTCGGTCGGGCACTGCGACCCGAGGGAGGCTTACGCGGGAGCCGAGGCCGCTACGATCGGCGCACCCGCTTGACCCTCCGAGAACCCTGGGGTGCGCAGATGGACGATCACGGAGACGACTTCGGCAGGTGGGGAACGGAAGCCTCCCCCGAGGCCGTCCAGCGGAGCGACGAGGAGTGGGCGGTCGTCGCCGGGTACATCCGGCACGCCGCGAACAAGGTCGGTCCCACGCTTCCGCTGTGTCTCCCGGGGGAGCCGCGGGAGTGCGGGCGCACCGCGCAACAGCATGTGCTCGCGTGGTCGGCCCACCTCAAAGCCGTGGCCCATCACCTGATCGAGCAGTCCGCCCCCAGCGAGGCACGCGCCGCTCACGTGGCCGGGCCGCTGTACCAGCGCCGACTGGCCGAGCTGCGCTCCCTGAACGCGCCCCAGCACGTCTAGCGAGAACCACGACGCCCCGTCCGCGCGCTGCCCCGTGGCCGTTCGGGCGGGGCGCCTGGCTCAACAGACCGGAACGATCCCTGCCCATCCGAGGCAGGGCCCGATCGACGGATGGCGGCTGCCTGGTCACGTTGCATGACCAACAGAGGCCCGGAACCACTGGAAACAGCGGGAAGGACAGAGAGAAGCGCCAGCCGGAATCCGGCTTACCAGAGGACGTTTCCCCCGTTCAGAGCTTTAGGGGCTGATGCCCGAGAGGAGAGTTCAAGTCCCCCTCGGACACCAGCAGGAACTCCAGTTCACCTGGGGTCCTCCTGTTCCCCGACCTTCAGCGTGACCAACGGCCCAGCAACCCCCAAGCCAGACCAGGGATGACATGCCACTCGGCGTGGACGGTGACCCGTCCAGACAGCACCAGAACAACTACTGCTCCGCCCCTGGTGTTCGTGCCTCCGCTTGAGGATGTCCATCATGGGTTGATCCAACGCTGATCAGCGCATGGGCGCGCCACCCATGGCATCCTCGCCCCAGCGAAAGAAGGTTTGTTGCGTGGCCGAACCTGGCTGCGCCGGACGTCGGCTGCGGTCTCCTCTATGGTCCGCAGCGGCGCGTCCCAGCAGCGGCTGATGGGCCAAGGCCACAGTCACAGGAATCCCGCCCGAGCCCAGAACGACAGGTTCTCAGGGCAGATAATTCCCTACGACTGGACTTTCGGTACACCGCCCCTTCGGCCGATTGAGAAGGCGATTCGGTACACGTCAGGCAGGTCGATCCGACCGTCCTTGCGGCGACGCATCACACCGAGGGCGACCAGCTCGTCGATCAGGCGCAGGTGGTCATCCGGGTACCGCGGCCCTGTGCGGACTTCCGTCCCAGTCCCGCCCGTATTGGTGCGGGCGGCCTCCTTCCGCAGGGTTGATGTCAGGTTCGACTTCTGCCAGAGGTCCAGCACAAGCCCTTGGTCGATCGGCACCTGCTGACCCGCCAGCGGTTCGATCGCCGTGCGTACCCATGGCATGTCCTCGCGGATTTCATTGACGCGAGTCTGCGAGGCCGATTGGACTCCCTTTCGAATTCCCTCGTGGTAGATGGCATACGGATGACTCGCATACTTCCCCCGCGTCTCGTCCACGGCCATACTCAGCGCGTTGAGAAAGCTGCGGGGACTCACCTGCTCGACGCCGTCCATGAGGTGGTTGGGCAGCCACGTGTACGTAATGCCCTTCCTGTAGTTGGCCCCCATGTACGGGCCGGCCAGATCGCTGAAGACCGATGCCTGGAGTTGTTCGTCACCGAGCAAGGTGGAGGGGGGCAGATGGCGTCCGGCATGCTCAGTCCAATTTCCCGTCCAGGAGCGGAACCTCGTGGACTCGGCGCTGTCGTGGTTGCCAAGATAGTGGAAGAACAGGCCGTACAGATTGGTGGTTGTCCACTGAAGGCTGGCGGCGTTCGACGTAAGTTTTGACGCATCGGGGAAGTGGAGTAGCGCCCCGTCGAACATGTCGGGCCGGATGAAGATCTTGCACCGGATGTTCTTGGTGCTCAGCCGCATCTCCAGAGCCAGTTGGAGGATGCCTGCGACAAGCCGGTCTGCCTGGACCCGGTCTTGGTGGAGATGCTCCAGTGCATCGAAGAGGACCATATGCGTGAGCTTGTCTGCCTGCGCTTGCTTGTCGGCTCGGGCGACGGTCCGATCCCGTGCCCCCGGATGAGCCTGTACCCAGGCGATGCGATTCTTCCACTCCATGTCCCCTTGGAGTTCCGGCTGCCCAAGTGCCACGAGGAGCACGGCATTCCACAGGTCATAGGCACGTACGCCGCCGCCCACCAGGCTTGCAAGCTCGCCGGCTCCCGGGTACAGATCGGGATTCAGCATCGCACCGTAGCCGGGTGAGACCCTCAGATCGCGGAGCCGCTCAATGCGATACTCCTCCGAGGCAATGCCACGGAGCTGAGCGTCGAGCAGGGAACGACACCAGAAGGTCTTTCCTACGCCGCGCCCCCCCCGAACCACGGTGGTGTCGACGTGAAGCGCGAGGCGATGCGAGTCGGGAGTGAAGAGGTTGAACAGCGTCGGCTCGACCGTGTCTGCGTCCTGCGCAGGAGGCAGCGCGGAGACCAGCAGGTTCCGGTACTCCTCAGTTTCGAGCGGGGCGGTCATCGCGGTCCTTCGATCATCAGTTTGGTGGTCGTCTCCAGGAAGGAATCGTACGCGGCGCGAACGAAGGCACGGTTTTCCCAGTTCGGAGTGGAGACAGCGTCGAGGCCGACGAGTTCAATGGCGAACAAAATTGGAATGGGCGAGTGCGGTGCTGAATCGTCCTCCGGGCTGGGGTTGAAACCCGTATCTCCATCAACAAGATCGTCATAGAGAATGGAGAAGCATTCCCAGGCGTGGTCCCGGAACGCCTCCAGATAGGCAGGACGATCAGCGTCCGGGACCATTGAGGCAACCATCCGAAGCTTTTCCCGGATTTCCGGCGCCTGGCCCGAGGAAAGCCAAGCTCTGAAGAGATCTCCGTAACCCGCCCAGGTTTGACCGTTGTCACTCCCGAAGAGTAGGGCGAGGTCACATATGCGTGAGATCGCGACGGCGGCGATGTCGTGGATGCCCGCCCGGCTGTCGAGGAGAACGACGTCGGGGCGGCGGCTCTCCCTGGCGACTGCGTCCTCGCAGGCGTGGACCGCCGCCTCCAGCCGGTCCGCGAAACTGCCCTGACCGTGTCCAGGCACATCGGCGTAAACACGGTTGAGCTTGTCGATGTAGGCATAACTTGTGCCGGGCGCACCTCGGCCTCGGGCAGGAGCTACCCAAAGCTCACCATTGTTCTGGAACTGGAAATGTGTGGCTTGGGTGACGAGGTCGAGGCCTTCCTCGTTACCCAGCGCCGATTCCACGAGCTGGTCGATGATCCCGTACTGGGGCAGCTGCCCCTCGGCGACGAGTAACGGGCCCGCGCCGGGAGACTCCAGGTCGAGGTCGACGACGAGAACGCAGTTGCCCTGCCCGGCGAGGTGCTTGGCCAGCATAAATGTTGCGGTTGAGCGGCCTACGCCACCTTTGAAGCCATAGAGCGCCGTGCGCGCGGTGCGCACTCCCCCAGACTCTGCGCGCGGGGTGCTTACCCGGGCCCAGTCCCCACCGACGACGGTATTGTCGAGCCAGCGGATACTGCCCTGGCCCGGTTCGGCAACGTAACCGAGTTCGGTGGCCGCCCGAGGGGACGCGAAGTATGCGTCCGGCTGGAACAGGCCGGAGGCGAGGAGTAGCGGCCGGTCCGCTGCGTACCTACCGAGGGTGCTGGTGAGCCGCTCACGCCATGCTTCGGTCTTGGCCGTGTCAACTCTGCCAGGCCGGTCGTCCAAGAGCAGGGAGAGCCGACCGAAGATGTCTCGTACGACCAGCACGTCAACGCCGGATGCCGCCGTGTCGAAAGCGACGTCCAGCGCGAGTGGGCGCGCCTCGTCGAAGCGGACCGGATCGAGCGGGAGGGTCACGTGAGTACTCCGTCTATGAGCGCCTGTTCGTGCAGGCCCAGAATTTGTTCGGATGCCACACGTCGGGCTCGCACGTCGGCCTCGATGACGGAGGATCCGTCACTGTAGCGATCATGCACACTCCATGTGGCAAACGGCGCTGACGCGGCCAGAATTGCGGCAAGGGCGCCTCCGGTGCGGCCGCGGAGCAGCAGGGTCGCGTCGGATATGACATCTCCTGCGTCGGACCACGCTTCCGGAAGGTGCTCGATGTACCTCTGCTTGCCACTCTGCCGTGGAATGTACGGCTTCTTCGTCGGCTGACCTCCTGGCTTGACGGGGGCCACCGATACCTGGGTGTACCTCAGCATAAGGCTCTTTAAGGCACACTCCACAGCGAAGCCGAAATGGTGGTCAGCGTTGGGCAGTCGACCGTCGTCGTGCAGGTAGATCGCGTCGCTGTGGTGGCGCAGCGCGGCGCCCGCGAAATGATCTTCTTTCGAAGTCTGAGACACGGTCTGAATCTTAGGGCGCCGCCCTCCTCAGGGGCGCCCTGTCCGACACTGGTCGTTCCGTCGCCCAATTTGTAGCGAATGGCTCGCGATCCGCACGTCACTGGCTTGCGTCGGCGCCCAAGCTTCCGCAATGAAGCGGGCGCCTGGTGCCGGTCAAACGACGCATGGGCTGTGACACCTACGCAGAGGACGCGCGTGGTCGTTCTGTACCGCGTAGAGGGCTGCCCCGACAGTAACGGAGGAGCGGTTTGCCGGTCGGGCTATTCGACCGGGGGGCCTCTCTGGTGCCCATATGGGGGTTCAAGTCCTCCCCTCGGACACCAGCATGAACCCCACTTGATCTGGGGTTTTTTGCGTTACTGGGGGATGTCGCCGACCGTGCCGCCGATGCGCGGGGACCGGGCCGAGCGCCTACAGTCGCGTCGGTGAGACGCAGACGCACAGCACCGCCCTCCCCTCTCCCCCAGCGGGACGGGATCGATCCCGTACGGCTCCGGCTGCCCGAGGACCCCGAAGGGGTCTGGGGGACGGTGGCGGAGTATCTGCGGGAGCGGTACGGGCCGGAGCGGGCGGAGGCTCTGGTGCGGGAGCGGCGGATTGTTTCCGTGGAGGGGCCGCTCGGGCCGGACGAGCCGTACACGGCGGGGCGGTACCTCTGGTTCCACCGGGAGTTCCCACCGGAGGAGCGGGTGCCGTTCGACCTGGGGGTGGTGTACCGGGACGAGCGGGTGCTGGTCGTGGACAAGCCGCACTTCCTGGCGACCACGCCACGGGGTTCGCACATCACCGAGACCGCGCTGGCGCGGGTGCGGCGGGATCTGGGGCTGCCGGAGGCGCAGCCCGCGCACCGGCTGGACCGGCTGACGGCGGGGCTGGTGCTGTTCGTGCTCAGGGCCGGGGACCGGGGGGCGTACCAGACGCTCTTCCGGGACCGGCTGGTGCGCAAGGAGTACGAGGCGGTGGCTCCGTACGACCCGGGGGTCGGACTGCCGCGCACCGTGCGCAACCGGATCGTGAAGGAGCGGGGGGTGCTCGCGGCGCGCGAGGTGCCCGGGGAGGCCAACAGCGAGAGCCGGATCGAGCTGCTGGAGCACCGGGGCGGGCTGGGGCGCTACCGGCTGCTGCCCGCGACCGGGCGGACCCATCAGCTGCGGGTCCATATGAACGGGCTGGGGCTGCCGCTCCTGGACGACCCGCTGTATCCGGTCGTGCGGGAGCGGCGGCCCCAGGGGGACGACTACGCCAGGCCGCTCCAGCTGCTGGCCTCGGTGCTGGAGTTCACCGACCCGCTCACGGGCGAGCCGCGCCGCTTCGCGAGCGGACTGCGGCTGGCCCGGTGGCCGGGTCGGCCGTAGGCGTGTGCCCCTCGGCCGCGCCGGGGCGTCGGCTCAGTGGCCGCGCGCGATCCACGCGTCGAGGTGGGGCGCCTCCTCGCCGATGGTGGTGGGGTCGCCGTGGCCGGTGCGGACGACGGTCTCGGCCGGCAGGGTGAGCACCTTGTCCCGGAGCGAGCCGATGATCGTCGGGAAGTCGGAGAAGGACCGTCCGGTGGCACCGGGCCCGCCCTGGAAGAGGGTGTCGCCGCTGAAGAGGGTGGAGAGCCCGGCCGCGTACAGACAGACGGCGCCCGGGGCGTGGCCCGGGGTGTGCAGCACGGTCAGGGAGACCCCGCCGACGGTGAGGACCTGACCGTCGGCGAGTTCCCCGTCGGGGGCGCGGTCGGGATGGGTCCGCCGCCACAGGGGCAGATCGTCGGGGTGCAGCAGGATCGGGGCGCCGGTCGCGGCGGCGAGAGCGGGGGCGGCGTCGATGTGGTCGTCGTGCGCGTGGGTGCAGACGATGGCGCGCAGCGTCCGTCCGCCCAGGGCCCGCTCGATGGCGGCGGCGTCGTGGGCGGCGTCGATGACGATCGCCTCCGAGTCGTCACCCACGATCCACACGTTGTTGTCGACGTCCCAGGTGCCGCCGTCGAGGGAGAAGGTGCCGGAGGTGACCAGCCGGTCGATACGGGCGGCCATCAGAGGACCACCACCGAGCGCAGCACGTCGCCCTCGTGCATCCGGGCGAACGCGTGCTCCACATCGTCCAGGCCGATGGTCTCGGTGACGAACGCGCCGAGGTCGATCCGGCCCTGCTGGTGGAGGTCGATGAGCATCGGGAAGTCCCGGGAGGGCAGACAGTCGCCGTACCAGGAGGACTTCAGGGCGCCGCCGCGGCCGAAGACGTCGAGGAGGGGCAGTTCGAGCTTCATCTCGGGGGTGGGGACGCCGACGAGGACGACGGTGCCCGCCAGGTCGCGGGCGTAGAAGGCCTGCTCGTACGTCTCGGGGCGGCCGACCGCCTCGATGACGACGTCGGCACCGAAACCGCCGGTCAGCTCGCGGACGGCGGTGACGGGGTCGGTGGAGCGGGAGTTGACGGTGTGGGTGGCGCCCATGGAGCGGGCGGTCTCCAGCTTGCGGTCGTCGATGTCGACGGCGATGATCCGGGCCGCGCCCGCCAGCCGGGAGCCGACGATCGCGGCGTCGCCGACCCCGCCGCAGCCGATGACGGCGACGGTGTCGCCCCGGCCGACCTCACCGGTGTTGATGGCCGCGCCGATGCCCGCCATGACGCCGCAGCCGAGGAGTCCGGCGATGGCGGGGGAGACGGCGGGGTCGACCTTGGTGCACTGGCCCGCGGCGACGAGGGTCTTCTCGGCGAAGGCGCCGATACCGAGGGCCGGGGAGAGCTCGGTCCCGTCGGTCAGGGTCATCCGCTGGCGGGCGTTGTGGGTGTCGAAGCAGTACCAGGGGCGGCCCCGCAGACAGGCGCGACAGCGTCCGCAGACGGCGCGCCAGTTGAGGACGACGAAGTCACCGGGCGCCACCTCGGTCACGTCCGGGCCGACGGACTCGACGATTCCGGCCGCCTCGTGACCGAGGAGGAAGGGGAAGTCATCGTTGATCCCGCCCTGCTTGTAGTGCAGATCGGTATGGCAGACACCGCACGCCTGCACCTTCACCACGGCCTCGCCGGGGCCGGGGTCGGGGATGACGATCGTCTCCACGCGCACCGGTTCGTTCTTCCCGGGCGCGATCACACCGCGCACCTGCTGCGACATCGAGCACCTGACCTTTCTCAGCTATGGACTGACGACCACTATGCCCGTCGCGACAGGACGGCGGTGTGGCCGAGATGCACGTTACACATGGGTGCTCAGCCATGACTTTTCGGCCAGAGTGAGCGGAACGGGAAACTCCGTCAGAGCGGGACAAGTTATCCCCTGTGCATGCGTTCGACGCACGAAAGCACGGGGGAACGGTATGACCGAGACGACGGAAGCGACGACCACGACGGACGAGACACAAGCGACGGGGACGCACGAGCGCGCCGGGGCGGCGGGGGCACCCACGGCGAACGAGGTGAACGGGGCGAGCGGGTCCGGCCGGCCGGACCCGGCCGTGGACCGGGCCGGACCGGGGGCCGTGACGGCGGCCGACGCCCTCGGGGAGCGGGCGGGGGCGCGGGAGCTGACGCCCTTCGTGGATCCACTGACCGTGCCGCCCGTGCTGCGGCCCGGCACGGACCCCGGCCGGGAGACCGAGATCGCGCTGCGCCCCGCCTGGGTGCGGATGCACTCCCAGCTCCCGCCCACCCTGATGTGGGGGTACGAGGGGATGGTGCCCGGCCCGACCGTGGAGGTGCGGCGCGGCCAGCGGATCAAGATCGCCTGGACCAACCGCATCCCCCCGGGCAGCCCCTACCCGGTGACCGCCGTGGAGGTGGGACCGCCGGTCGCCGGGCAGCCGCTGCCGCACAACCGGCCGGGGCGCGAGGGGGTCAAGGCCAGCGCGGACGTGGCCGCGCTCCCGGGCTGGTCGGTCACCCATCTCCATGGCGCGCAGACCGGCGGGGGCAACGACGGCTGGGCGGACAACGCGGTGGGCTCCGGGGACGCCCAGCTGTCCGAGTACCCCAATGACCACCAGGCGGTGCAGTGGTGGTACCACGACCACGCCATGAACATCACCCGGTGGAACGTCTTCGCGGGCCTGGTCGGCACCTATCTCGTCCGTGACGACGAGGAGGACGCGCTGGGGCTGCCCTCGGGGCACCGGGAGATCCCCCTGGTCCTCGCCGACCGCAATATCGACACCGACGAGGACGGCCGGCTCAACGGCAGACTGCTGCACAAGACCACGCTGCTGCTTCCCAGCCACCCCGAGACGGGCCGGGCGGTGACGCTGCCCTTCGTTGGCCCGTACTCGACGGTGAACGGCACGATCTGGCCCCATCTGCGCACCGAGGCCGCCTGGTACCGCTTCCGCCTGGTGAACGCCTCCAACGCCCGGATCTACCAGCTGGTCCTGGTCGACGAGGAGAACCGGCCGGTCCCGGGTGTGGTGCACCAGATAGGCAGCGACGGCGGGCTGCTGCCACGCCCGGTGCCGGTGGACTTCACCGGGGGCGCGCCCCTGGTGGCCGCGCCCGCCGAGCGCTTCGACCTGCTGATCGACTTCCGGGGACTGGCCGGACGGAAGCTGCGGCTGGTCAACAAGGGGCGCAACCAGCCGCCCGGGGTGCCCGACCTCACGGACAGCGTCCCGTATCCGCAGATCATGGAGTTCCGGGTGCGGGAGGGCGGGCGGCCGGACGACTTCGTCCTGCCGCAGGTGCTCTCGGGCTCCTTCCGCCGCTATGAGCACGGCGCGGTCCACCACGGCCACCGGCTGATCGTGCTCACCCCGCCCGCCACCGTGGGGGCGGGCGGCCACCCCCAGATCTGGGAGATGAGGGAGGTACGGGAGCAGGATGTGACGCTGCCCAGCGACGGGGTGATCCAGGTCCAGGGATCGGATGGACGGCTGCGCACCTACCGCCGTATCTCCCGGACCTTCAACGACACCCTGGGGTTCACCATCGCCGAGGGCGCCCATGAGCAGTGGTCGTTCCTCAATCTGGGGGCGCCGGTCCATCCCATGCATATCCATCTGGCGGACTTCCAGGTGATGGCCCGGGAGGCGTTCACGGTCTCCGGCTTCGATCCCGCGCTCGGGGGGACCCGGACCCCGGTGACCTTCGACGCGGGCCGACCGATCCCGGTCCCGGCCAACGAGCGCGGCTGGAAGGACGTGTTCCGGGTCACGGCGGCGGAGATGGTCACGGTCATGGGCCACTTCGACGGCGCCTATGGCCGCTTTATGTACCACTGCCATCTGCTGGAGCACGAGGACATGGGGATGATGCGGCCCTTTGTCGTCCTGCCCCCGGAGGTGCTGCCCTTCGACCACGGCGGGCATGACGGGGGCCATGGGGGTGGTGGGCTGAGTGGACGGGCCGGATCCGACTGAACGAGGCGAGGCGGGGCGGGCTGGGCCGGACCGGGCCCGTTCCGGCACGGGCCGTGGTCCCGGTCGGGCCGGTCACTGCGGCCGGGACGGTGGCTCCGGTCGAGGCCGGGGAGCGGCGGGGGACCCGGCCCGGGGGCCCGCACCACCACAGCCTCCCCGGGTTCCAGGGACGGTGTCGCTGTCCCTGGGACCCGGGGCGGGGAACTGACGGTGGTCTTGGAGCGCTCGCCCCCGGTTCGGGCCGGTGACGGCGATCTCGGCCGGGTGCGGGGGCGAGGGGGCTCGGGACGGGCGACGGGAGCGCCGCCGGGCGGCCGCTGAGCCGCGCGGGCCGCTACCGCCCCTCGCGCTCCGCCGCGATGGCGTTCACCCGGTTACGGACCAGGAACCAGCCGCCGACCAGCGCCGCCGCGATCAGCGGGAGGAACATCACGGTGGTGCGGCCGATGCCACCGCCCCACCACATCAGGACGATCACACTGGCCAGGAAGACCAGGGTGACGATCTGGGTGTAGGGCGCCCAGGGGAGCTGATAGGAGGGGCGGCTGAGCAGCCCGGCCTGGGAGCGCCGCCAGAAGAGCAGGGAGCAGATCATGATCATGCCCCAGGTACCGAGGATGCCGATCGAGGCGAGGTTGAGCACGATCTCGAAGGCCTGGCCGGGCATCACATAGTTCAGGCCGACGCCCGCGACACCGAAGGCGGCGGTGAGCAGCACACCGCCGTAGGGCACCTGCCCCTTGTTCATCCGGGCGGTGAAGCGGGGGGCGGAACCCGCGACCGCCATCGAGCGCAGGATGCGGGCGGTGGAGTAGAGGCCGGCGTTGAGGCTGGAGAGCGCGGCGGTGAGGACCACCAGGTTCATCACACCTCCGGCGGCCGGGATACCGATCTTGTCCATGACCGTGACGAAGGGGCTCTCGTCGGCGGAGTAGGCGGTGTAGGGCAGCAGCAGCGCCAGCAGCACGACCGAGCCGACGTAGAAGAGGCCCACCCGCCACATGATCGAGTTGATCGCCCGGGGCATGACCTTCTCGGGGTTCCTGGTCTCGCCCGCCGCGACACCGCACAGTTCCACGGAGGCGTAGGCGAAGACGACACCCTGGATCACCAGCAGCATCGGCAGCGCGCCCATCGGGAAGATGCCGTCGTTCTCGGAGATGGTGCCGAAGCCCGGGGTGTGACCGCCGATGTCCTGCTGGGTGACCAGCAGGAAGATGCCGATGAGCATAAAGCCGACCAGGGCCACGACCTTGATGATCGCGAACCAGAACTCCATCTCACCGAAGTACTTCACCGAGATGAGGTTGGCCGTCAGCACCACGGCCAGGGCGATCAGGGCGAGAATCCACTGGGGGATATCGCTGAAGAGCGACCAGAAGTGGGCGTAGGTCGCGGCGGCCGTGATGTCGGCCACGGTGGTGGTGGACCAGTTCAGGAAGTAGAGCCACCCCGCCGTGTAGGCGCCCTTCTCGCCCATGAACTCACGGGCGTAGGAGACGAAGGCGCCCGAGGAGGGGCGGTAGAGGACCAGCTCACCGAGGGCCCGCACGACGAAGAAGGCGAAGACACCACAGACGGCGTAGGCGATGGCGAGCGAGGGGCCCGCCCCGGCGAGCCGTCCACCCGCACCGAGGAAGAGACCGGTACCGATCGCGCCGCCGATGGCGATCATGTTGATGTGCCGGGACTTGAGGTCCTTGCTGTAGCCGGCGTCGCCCGCGTCCACATGGGGAGTACCCGCGCTGGAGGGTCCGGCGCCGCGCACATCGGGCGCGGTGGTGCGGTCAGTCATAGGGGAGGGTTCGCCTTCATATGGGGGGCATGGGGGAAATGTGAGCTACGTCATTGTCAGCCCTGGGATTGTGACAGTGGTCCACGTCACTTCGGTATAGATCTGAGGTGCTTCTGAGGTTGCGCGCTAGTAAACCAAGGCCGAAGTAAACCATGACGAGCTGGATACGACCCGATCGGTCAGGGTTTGAGCGGCGGCCCGCGAGGGCGCGGGACGGCCACACCTCACCGGGGCACGGCGGCCGGCATCGCGCCCCCGGCTTCGGCCCCCGGGGCCATACAGCCGCCCGGCTCACCGGGGCGCGGCAGGGCCGCTTCGGGGCACCGTCCGGGAGACACCGGAGCCACGGCCCGGCGCGGCTCCGCCGAGGGCATCAGCCGCTACGGACGCGTCGGGAAGCCCGGAACGGCCGTACCGGAGCGGCCATGGAGCCCGCGGACACGGCCGTCACGCCAGGGACAGCGCGCGCCTGGGCGCGCCAAGACCGCCGCAACGGCCGGCCGGAGCGAGGAAGGGCCCGGCGGCCGGGGGCGATACGGGTCGTCAGCGCGGCCGTTCCGGCGCCAGGACGTCCAGCTCGGCCAGGGCGCCGACGGCGATCTCCCGGGTGATCGCCTCCGCGCGGGCGGCGTCCCCCTCCCGTACCGCCTCGGCGACCTGGACATGGAGGGTGACGGCGGCCGGGTCCGGGTCCTCGAACATGACCTGGTGGTGGGTGCGGCCGGTCAGGATGGCGGCGACCACGTCCCCGAGGCGGGCGAACATCTCATTGCCCGAGGCGGTGAGCACCACCCGGTGGAAGGCGATGTCATGGCGGAGGTACTCCTCCAGCCGCTGCCCGCGCGAGGTGGCGACCATGCCGAGGGCGCACGCGGTGAGTTCGGCGCACTGCTCGGCGGTGGCGTTGCGGGCGGCGAGGCCCGCCGCGACCGGCTCGATCGCGGAGCGGAGCACGGTCAGCGAGCGGAGCTGCCGGGGGCGGTCGGCCCCGGCCAGCCGCCAGCGGATGACGCGCGGGTCGTAGACGTTCCACTCCTCGATGGGCCGGACGGTCACCCCGACCCGCCGCCGCGACTCCACCAGGCGCATGGACTCCAGTACCCGGATGACCTCGCGGATGACCGTGCGGGAGACGTCGAAGCGCTGGGCGAGCTCATCGGTCCGCAGCACACTGCCCGGCGGGCACTCCCCCGCCGTGATGGAGAGGCCGAGGGTGTCGAGTACATGTGTGTGGAGGCCCTGAGGAGGGAGGTCCTGGGAGGGGAGTTCCTGGCCCGCTGCGGTCATGGATCAAGCCTAGTGGGCGAGGTTGAGACACAAAAAGTATGACGTTTATGTCTCAAGCTCTTGAATAAGTCATACCTAATAGGTTTCAGTAGCGCGACGGACCGATGCCGACACCGTGGTCGGCACCGGTGTGACCGAGACAGCGAGGCATGGCATGAGCACCCCCCACGTCGTTGTGGTGATGGGCGTCGCAGGGACCGGCAAGACCACGATCGGCCCCCTGCTCGCCGAGGCCCTGGGCGTTCCCTACGCCGAAGGCGATGACTTCCACCCTCCGGCGAACATCGCGAAGATGTCGGCCGGCACCCCCCTCGACGACGCGGACCGCTGGCCCTGGCTCGACGCGATCGGGCAGTGGGCCCAGGGCCGCGCCGGGCTCGGCGGAGTCGTCTCCTCCTCCGCGCTCAAGCGGGTCTACCGGGACCGGCTGCGCGCCGCGGCCCCGGACGCCGTCCTCTTCCTCCACCTCAGCGGCGACCGTGAGCTGATCGAGCGGCGGATGTCCGAGCGCCGGGGCCACTTCATGCCCACCGCGCTGCTGGACTCGCAGTTCGCCACCCTCCAGCAGCTCCAGGAGGACGAGCCGGGCGTCGCCGTCGATGTCTCCGGCACCCCCGAGGAGATCACCGCACGGGCCGTCGCCGCACTGCGCGGCCTCGGCCGGTGACCTCCCGCCGCCGCTGAACCCCCTGAACCAACCTGTACCTCCCGTACATCCACACCCAAGGAACCACCGTGACCAGTCTCAGTGTCGAGACGCTGGCAGCGGGCGCCGCGGAGCCGATCACCTCGGCGGGCAACGCCCAGCTCGGCATCGCCGTCCTCGCGGGCATAGCCGTCATCGTCCTGCTCATCACCAAGTTCAAGCTCCACGCGTTCCTGGCGCTGACCATCGGGTCGCTGGCGCTCGGCGCGTTCGCCGGGGCCCCGCTCGGCGAGGCCATCACGTCCTTCTCCAAGGGGCTCGGCTCCACGGTCGCCGGTGTGGGTGTGCTGATCGCGCTCGGCGCGATCCTCGGCAAGCTGCTCGCCGACTCCGGCGGCGGTGACCAGATCGTCGACACGATCCTGGCCAAGGCCAACGGCCGGACCATGCCGTGGGCGATGGTGCTGATCGCCTCCGTGATCGGTCTGCCGCTCTTCTTCGAGGTCGGCATCGTGCTGCTGATCCCGGTGGTGCTGATGGTCGCCAAGCGCGGCAACTACTCGCTGATGCGGATCGGTATCCCGGCGCTCGCCGGTCTGTCGGTGATGCACGGTCTGGTGCCCCCGCACCCCGGCCCGCTGGTCGCGATCGACGCGCTGGACGCCAACCTCGGCATCACCCTCGGCCTCGGTGTGCTGGTCTCCATCCCCACCGTGATCATCGCCGGTCCCGTCTTCGCCAAGTACGCGGCGCGCTGGGTGGACATCCCGGCCCCGGAGAAGATGATCCCGACGCGTCCGTCGGAGGAGCTGGAGCGCCGCCCCGGCTTCGGCGCCACCGTCTTCACCGTGATGCTGCCGGTCGTGCTGATGCTCACCAACGCGCTGGTCGAGATCATCGTCGACGACCCGGAGAACCCGGTCCAGAAGGTCACCGACATCATCGGCTCCCCGATGATCGCGCTGCTCGCGGCGGTGCTGGTGGGTCTGTTCACCCTGGGCCGCGCGGCCGGGTTCACCAAGGACCGCATCTCCTCCACCGTCGAGAAGTCGCTGGCCCCCATCGCCGGTGTGCTGATGATCGTCGGCGCGGGCGGCGGCTTCAAGCAGACGCTGATCGACGTCGGCGTGGGCGAGATGATCCTGGACTTCTCCAAGGACTGGTCCATCCCGACCCTGCTGCTCGCCTGGCTGATCGCGGTCGCGATCCGGCTGGCGACGGGTTCCGCGACGGTCGCGACGATCTCCGCCGCCGGACTGGTCGCACCGCTGGCGGCCGGGATGTCGACCACGGAGTCGGCGCTGCTGGTCCTGGCGATCGGTGCCGGATCGCTCTTCTTCAGCCATGTCAATGACGCCGGTTTCTGGCTGGTGAAGGAGTACTTCGGGATGACCGTCGGCCAGACGATCAAGACCTGGTCGGTGATGGAGACGATCATCTCGGTCGTCGGCATCGTCTTCATCCTGCTGCTGTCGCTGGTGCTGTAGCCGCGCTGACGCCGGAGCCGCCGTGACCACCACGGCGGTACGGAACGAATACGGATACGGAG
>NZ_JBHVHF010000065.1:0-31068 GCF_042800315.1 Streptomyces sp. NPDC057638 | reverse complement strand
CTCGCGCGGCGACGGACGAGGGACTGATGAACCCAAGATCCACCGCCCGGTCCGGGCCCTGGCGGCGCAGAGCCGCCGCGGCCACGGCCGTGATCGTGCTGGGAACCCTGATCCAGGGGGTGACCCAGCCCGCGGCCGCCGTCGACGACGGCTCCGGACGCCCCGGACTGCCCGTCTCCGAGAAGCCCGTACCCGGCAAGCGCCTCGACGGCGGGCCCCTGCCGGTGGCCGAGGACCACCAGAAGGGCCCACGGCCCGCCCCCGACGCCGCCTGGCCGAAGGCGACCACCGCCACCGTCACCCTGCCCACCGCCGCTGCCGCCCGCGCCACGGCACCCGTACGGCCCCGGGGCGTCCCCCTGGAACTGGACACCCGCCTCGCCGCCGCGCAGAAGCCGCTGACCGGCGCCGTCGAGACCCGGGTACTGGACCGGGCCGCGACCCGCGCCGCCGGAGTCGACGGTGTGGTGCTCAGCCTGCGGCCCACCGCCGCCGGAGCCGACGGCCGGGTCCGCGCCCATCTCGACTACTCCGCCTTCGCCGACGCCTTCGGCGGTGGCTACGCCTCCCGGCTCACCCTCGCCGAACTGCCCGCCTGCGCGCTCACCACCCCGGCGGCCGCCCGCTGCCGGACCGTGAAGCCCCTGGCCGCCGTCAACGACACCGAGAAGCGGCGGATCACCGCCACCGGTGTGCGTCTGCGCGCCGGGGCACCGACCGTCCTGGCCACCATCACCAACGCGGCGGGCGCCAAGGGCGACTACAAGGCGACCAGCCTCACCGCCGCCTCGACCTGGAGCACCTCCCTCAACACGGGTGACTTCAGCTGGTCCCATCCGATGCCCGCGCCCGAGGTCCCCGGCGGCCTCAAGCCCGAACTCGCCCTCTCCTACTCCTCCGGTGGCGTCGACGGACGCACCGGCAACACCAACAACCAGTCCTCCTGGGCGGGTGACGGCTTCGACCTGTCGCCCGGATTCATCGAGCGCCGCTACAAGCCCTGTGCCGACGACGGGGTGGAGAACGCCCAGGGGCACAAGCCGGGCGACCTCTGCTGGGGGTACGACAACGCCTATATCTCCCTCAACGGCAAGGGAGGCGAACTGGTTCCCACCGGAGCGAACACCTTCAAGCTCCGCGAGGACGACGGCACGAGGATCGAGCGCCTCACCCACGCCGACCGTGCCAACGGCGACAACGACAACGAGTACTGGAAGGTGACCCTCTCCAGCGGCACCCAGTACCACTTCGGCTACCACCGGCTGCCCGGCTGGGCCACCGGCAAGGAGACCACCGACTCCACCTGGACCGTCCCCGTCTACGGCGACGACGCGGGCGAGGAGTGCAAGGGCACCACCTTCGCCACCTCCTGGTGCCAGCAGGCATGGCGGTGGAACCTCGACTACGTGGTCGACCCCCATGGCAACGCCATGGCGTACTACTACACCAAGGAGACCAACCACTACGGCCGCAACCTGGAGCCCACGGACGACACCCCGTACGTCCGCGGCGGCACCCTCGACCGGATCGAGTACGGCCTGCCCAAGGCCGACCTCTACGCCACCAAGGCCCTCGCCAAGGTCGACCTGACCAGCGCCGAGCGCTGCCTGGCGACCCCGACGATGGACTGCTCCAACATCGGCACCCAGGCCACGTACTGGTACGACACCCCCTGGGACCTCAACTGCGCCGCCGGGACCACCTGCGACAAGGGCCGCCTCTCCCCGGCGTTCTTCACCCGCAAGCGGCTGACCGACGTCACCACCGAGGTCCTCGACGGCACCGCGTACAAGAAGATCGACTCCTGGAAGCTCACCCACGACTGGGGCATGGCGGACACCGACTACCAGCTCCGGCTGCGCTCCGTCCAGCGGACCGGGCACAGCGCCACCCCCGCGATCACCCAGCCGAAGACCACCCTCGGCTACACCCAGCTCGCCAACCGGCTGGACAAGGTCGAGGACGGCTTCGCCCCCTTCATCAAGGACCGGCTCTCCTCCGTCGTGGACGAGTCGGGCGGCCAGGTCGACGTCACCTACTCGGCCCCGGTCTGCTCCTGGACCGCGCTGCCGACCCCCGAGACCAACACCACCCGCTGCTTCCCGCAGAAGATCGGCGGCACCGACACGGAGGCCCCGACCACCCAGTGGTTCAACAAGTACGTGGTGTCCTCGCTGACCGAGACCGACACCACGGGTCTGGCCGCCGACAAGGTCAGCACCTATGAGTACCTCGGCGGTGGCGCCTGGCACTACGACGACGATGACGGACTGACCAAGGAGAAGCACAAGACCTGGTCCCAGTGGCGCGGCTACGGCCAGGTCCGCGTCAAGACCGGCAACCAGGGCGGCGCCGCCGCGATGAAGACGCAGGAGGACACCTACTTCCTGCGCGGGATGCACGGCGACCGCCTCAACGCCACCGGCGGCGAGAAGTCCGTCAGCGTCACCCTCGGCGAGGGCGAGGGCGCCGCGATCACCGACCATGAGCCGGCGGCCGGATTCGCCTACAAGACCGTGCAGTACTCCGGGCCCGGCGGCGGAGTCCTCGGCAAGACGGTCAACCGGCCCTGGCACCACCAGACCGCCAGCCGCACCCGTACCTGGGGCACCATCACCGCCAACTTCACCGGCACCTCCCACACCAAGACCTTCACCTCCCTCGACAACGGCGCGGGCACGTCCTGGCGGACCGCCTCCCACGCCAGCACCTTCGACACCGTCGCGGGCCGGGTCACCGAGGTCGACGACCACGGCGACAACAGCACCGGCGCCGACAACACCTGCACCCGCACCACCTACGCCCCCCACACCACCGCCAACATCCTCGGGCTGACCTCCCGCGTGGAGACCGTCTCCCAGGCCTGCGGTGACCCCGTGGCCCGCCCGGCCGACGTGATGACCGACGTCCGGACCGCCTACGACAGCACCGCGTACGGCGAGGCCGCCACCAAGGGCGACGTCACCGCCTCCGCGATCCTCCAGCGCTACGACGGCACCACCGCCGTCTACCAGGAGTCCGGTACCACCTACGACGCCTACGGGCGCAAACTCGCCGCCACCGACATCACCGCCGACGTCAAGGTCACCGCGGCCGGGGCGCTCACCCGCACCGCCCGCACCGACGGCCGCACCACGACCACCAGTTACACCCCGGCCAGCGGGTACGCGACCAGTTCCACGGTCACCACCCCCCGGGCCCGGCCCACGGACGCGGCCTCCTTCCAGACGAACACCACGACCTTCGACGTCTCGCGCGGACTGCCGCTGACCCAGACCGACACCAACGGCAAGGTCACCCACCTCACCCATGACGCCCTCGGCCGCTCGTCCAAGGTCTGGCTCGCCGACCGGCTCACCGGCCAGACCCCGACCTACGAGTTCGTCTACCACCCGGCCGGGAACCAGCAGCCGATCGCCGTCGCCACCAAGACCCTGAACACCGCGGGCAGCGCCCAGCGCACCTCGTACACCCTGTACGACGGGTTCCTGCGCCCCCGCCAGACCCAGGACCCCGGCCCGAACGGCGGCACCCTGATCGCCGACAGCTTCTACGACGACCGGGGCCTGCTCTCCAAGGAGTTCGCCTCCTACTACGTCACCAGCGCGCCCAGCACCACCCTCTTCCAGCCCGCGAACGCGCTGAGCGTCGAGACGCAGAACCGCCACACCTACGACGGGCTGAACCGCCAGACCGAGCTGCGCCAGATCGCGGGCAACAGCGACGGCGGCCAGGTCCTCAACATCACCAAGACCGTCTACGGCGGCGACCGCACCACCGTCATCCCGCCCACCGGCGGCACCGCCACCACCACCCTGGTGGACGCCCGGGGTCGCACCACCGCACTGCGCGAGCACCACCAGCCCACGGTCGGCTCCACCTTCGACACCACCGCCTTCGCGCACACCCCGCGCGGCGAGGTCTCCAGGATCACCGACCCGGGCGGCAGCTTCTGGACCTACAGCTACGACCTCCTCGGCCGTCAGAAGGTCGCCACCGACCCCGACAAGGGCACCACGACCAACACCTACGACGACCGCGGCCAGCTGGAGACCGCCGCCAACGACGCGACCGGGATCACCCTGGCGTACGTCTACGACGGACTCGGCCGCAAGACCGCCCTGCACACCGGCTCCCCCACCGGCCCCAAGCGCGCCGAGTGGAAGTACGACACCATCACCGGGGCCAAGGGCCAGCTCGCCGAGAGCGTGCGGCACGAGAACAGCCAGCAGTATGTCTCCAAGGTGATCGCCTACGACCGGCTCTACCGGCCCCTGAGGACCTCGGTCACCATCCCGCCCCATGAGCGTGAACTCCAGGGCACCTATCAGTCGGTCCTCAGCTACACGGCCTCGGGCCAGCCCGAGAACATCACCTACCCCGCCGCCGGAGCGCTGCCGGGGACGGCGGTCAGCCTCCTTTACGACGAAGCCACCCTGCGCCCCACATCGGTGGACACCGCCAACGGCGTCAAGGCACTGCCCAGTTACAGCCTCACCGGCAAGCCGCTCCAGTACGAGCTGTACCGGGGCACGGGCAAGAAGACCTGGGTCACCAACGGCTATGAGTGGGGCACCCAGCGGCTCTCCACCACCCGGGTGGACCGCGAGAACGTCGCCGGGGTGGACCAGTCCAACACCTACCGCTACGACGACGCGGGCAACGTCCACTCCGTCACCGACGTCTCCCGCTCCGGCACCGACAGCCAGTGCTTCACCTACGACTGGGCCCGTCGGCTGACCCAGGCGTGGACCCAGTCCACCGCCACCTGCGCCACCGCCCCCAGCACCACCAATGTCGGCGGACCGGCGCCCTACTGGCACTCGTACGCCTACGACATCGTCGGCAACCGCACCAGCGAGACCCTGCACGACCCGACGGGCGACACCGCCAAGAACGTCCAGCGCGCCTACGCCTATCCGGGCGCGGGCCAGCCCAAGCCGCACAGCCTGACCTCGGTCACGGCCACCGGCCCCGGCGGCGTGAGCAGCTCGTACGACTACGTGGCGGGCAACACCACCCGCCGTACCGTCGGCGCCACCACCCAGAACCTCGTCTGGGACGCGGAGGGACGTCTCGCCAAGGTGACCGAGCCCGTCCCCAACGAGGCGGCCAAGGTCACCGAGTACCTCTACGACGCGGAGGGCAACCGTCTCATCGGTCGTACGCCGACGGAGACCACGCTGTACCTCGGCACCACCGAGATCACTCTTCCCAAGGGCACCACGGTCCCCACGGCCACCCGCTATATCGCCCTCGGCGGCGGCCACCAGGCCGTCCAGGAGAACGACGGCTCCATCTCCTTCACCCTGGCCGACCACCACGGCACCGCCCAGCTCGCCACGGACGCGGCCACCCAGGCCCTCTCCCAGCGCCGCACCCTGCCCTTCGGCGGCACCCGGGGCACCCAGCCCACCGACTGGCCCGGCACCAAGGGCTTCGTCGGCGGCACCGACGACACCAAGTCCACCGGTCTGAACCATCTCGGCGCCCGTGAGTACGACCCGTCGACCGGCCGCTTCATCAGCGTCGACCCGATCATGGAGACCGACAAGCCGCAGACCCTCAACGGCTACACCTACGGCGCCCAGAACCCCCTCACCTTCACCGACCCCTCGGGCCTGGGCCTCGCCTGCGGCGGCGGCATGGAAGCCTGCCCCACCCGCCCCGACGGCACCCGGGGCAACGGCCGCCCCAACGAGGCGGTTCCGCCGAGCGTATGGGTCAAAAAGGAGAACCAGCGCACCTACGAAGCGGCCGTCAACTACCCCGGCCCCCGCAAGCCCCCGCCGCCGAGCAACCTCCCCCCGATGCTGAAGGGCCCGGAGCACGCTCCGGCGTACCAGACGGACAACCGTTCCTGGTACGAGAAGAGCTGGGACGTCGTCTCCGCCGGAGCCAAGGCCGCGGTCATCCCGGACGTGGACGGCGCGAAGAACTGCTGGAACGCGGGCGGACGCAGCATGGACTGCGTGGGTCTCGTCGGCGAGATCCCCTTCTTCAAGCTCGCCAAGGGCAAGAAGGTCTACGACGGGGTCAACGACGCCCTCAAGGGCGGCAAGGGCAGAAAGCTGGACCCCGACTGCGAGTGCTTCCCCGCCGGTACCACCGTCCTCATGGCCAACGGCACGACGAAGGCCATCGAGGACATCAAGGAAGGCGACGAGGTCCAGGCGAAGAACCCGGAAACGGGCGAGTCAGGCCCCCGCCCCGTCACCGACCTGATCCGCACCGAGGACGACAAGCACTTCAACACCCTCTCGATCGCCACCGAAGACGGCATCGACCACCTCACCGCCACCCACGAGCACCCCTTCTGGTCCCCGTCGGAGAACACCTGGCTGACGGCCGGAGACCTCGACCCGGGCATGACCCTGCTGACGGACGAGGGCAAGACCGTCGTCGTCACGGGGAACAAGGTCTCGACACAGCAGGTGCGGACGTACAACTTCACGGTCGCTGACCTGCATACGTACTACGTGCTGGCGGGGGCGACCCCCGTTCTTGTACACAACTCTACGTGCCCGGTTACCTCGGTGATTCACGATGACTCGTTTCTCGTGAAGGCCGCTGAGGCTGCTGGAAAGAATGAGCGGATCCAGAAGGAGATCGATGATCTGGTCCTTCAATTCCGCTCAGGCAACACGAATCCCGGTCTCGGGAACAAGTCTCTGGAGGGTACGGATGTCTCCTACCTGCGTGGTCGTAACGGTGCGCGGGTCTTCTTCAGAAATACATCCGAAGGGATGCAGATCGTGGGCAAGGCGAACAAGGCCAACGAGCCAAAAGTGATCAGTCGGCTCAAGGAGAAATACGGTAACTGAACGTGTTCGAAATGATGGAGGGTGGCCTCAGGCTGCGAGTCGAGTTGGGTGAAGATCTACCAGAAGCCTGCGAGAATGCTGACGGCTGGATTGTTCTACCTGACGGGACGACATGGTCTGCGACCTTTCTGACACACGCTGAGATTGGTCGGATCATGGCAAGGTGGAAAGTCAGCGGAGAGTGTCTGGCCGGTAGTTACTTCACGTGCCCTGACTTGGTTCTCTTGCGGGAACCAGGTGTGCGAGCCATGTTCGCGGCGGTCCGCGATCTCGTCGCCCAAGGCGATCATGAACTCGCCCTTCAGCAGGTTGAGTGCTAGCGGGCAGTAACGCCGAAGCGCGCCTGGCCCACGCCCTAGTGGTCTCCAGGTTGCGATGATGGAAGCCCCGCCGTATTTCCGGCGGGGCTTCCGTCACCTCACTCTCAGGTGGGAAGACCGTCAGCACTCGATGATGTTCACCGCGAGCCCGCCCCGCGCCGTCTCCTTGTACTTCACCTTCATAGTGGCCGCCATAGTGATCATGCCCCTGAGCTGCGGCTTCAGGGCGAGACCGGAGGCCCATCCGGCCGCCAGGGACTTCTCAGGGACTTTGTGCTGATCTTCTGCGAGCCAGGAGTCCATCGCCGCCAGACCTCGCCGCCCGGCCCCGGGCATGAAGTGAGCGTAGTGGTCGAGCGTGATCTTGGGGGAGGAGTGCCCGAGCCAGGCCGCGAGGCTCACCACGGACTCGCCGGCCTCCAGTTGCACGCTGGCGTAGGTGTGCCGCAGGACGTGGAACATGTCCGACCGCGATGACGCGTAGACCGGGTAGTGGCGCACCCGGCCGCCGTACTCCTGAGTCTTCTCGCCGATGACGGTGAGCAGCCCGACGGCCGCGAGGGCGGGCCGCCAGCTCCGCTCGTTCCAGGTCTTGTAGTAGATCCGGTTCCCGTGGGAGGTGGTGAGGACGAGCTGCACGGTGATCGGACGCCGCTGCCGCTCCTCCAGCGTGTTGGTCGGCGGCTCCGGGTTCCGCCAGGGGAGAGTGCACGCCGTCGAAGAGAAACGGCGGAAGTGCGCGCGGGCGTGGGCCGCCAGGTTGGGGGAGAGCGGCACCTCCCGCGTCTTGCCGCCCTTGGGCAGACAGAAGTACGGACGCCCCTTCGTGTCCCACCGGAGCTGACGCCGGATGCGCACGACCATGTTCGTGAAGTCGAAGTCCTCCTCCGCCAGGCCGAACGCCTCGCCCTGGCGCAGCCCGAGCCCCAGCCCCAGATCCACGGCGAACCGGTAACGCTCCTGAAGGTGTTCCCGGACGGCGTCGACGGTCGCACGGGCCCACGCCTTGGCTTTCTTCTCCTTGGCGCGCGGGGCCTTGACGCTCTTGTGGGCCTTGAGCGGGTTCCGCAGCAGCCGCTGGTCGTCCACGGCGCTGTTGAGGACGGAGGAGAGGTGTCCCCAGATCACCTCTGCGGTCGAGTCCTCGACCCGCGTCAGCAGGGTCGCCTTGAAGGTACGCAGGGTGGACGCGTCGATGTCCCGCAGCGCGACATCGCCGAGCAGCGGGATGAGGTGATTGTTGATCCGGCTGGCCATCGGGCCGGCGGTCGAGGGCTCATCGGTCCGTCCCGGCCACCAGTGCTCCACGATGTAGTCGCCGACCGAGATCGCGCCGTCGCGGGGGTCGATGAACTCGCCCCGACGGGAGTCGGTCGTGGCGGTCGCCAGCCACTTCTTGGCGTCCTCACTCGTGGTGAACGAGCGGTCCTGGACGCCGGGTATCCCCTTGACGCGGTACCGCTTGCCCGTGCCGTACAGGGCGGTGCGCTCGCGCTTGCCGGTTTCCTTGTTCGGCCGCTTCTTCAGCCATCGGTCCTCCATGTAGCCGGCCATGCGCTTGGTGCTCCCCTTGTGGTGCGGTGATTCCTTCCGAGTGGGTGTTCAGAACGCTGGATGGAGCCGGTCCTTATCCCGCATCCGGAGTTCTCTTTGAAGGATTTTTCGAGGGGGAGTTGGGCTAAGCGACCCTGCGCGTACGCGCCCGAGGTTTCTGGAGAATTGGGTCAAGAGAAGGGTTCGACCATGAATCGGACAGCTCTTGGGCCCGCACCCACTCGTCAAGCACGGTGATCCGGTACATGACGCGACGGCCCATGCGGAAGCTCGGCGGTCCCTGCCGCCGATGACGCCAGATGTAAAGGGTGTTCGGAGAGAGCCCAAGATATGTGGCTGCCTGAGGGAGGCTCAAGAAGGCCGTTTCGTGCTGTGAGCTTGTCTGCGGCATGGCTGCGTTCCTGTCGTCCGGCTGAGAGATGACAGGAGGATGATCCTGAGAAGGAGAGGCTTGGATGAGCCGGGCCGCCGGTGGTAGAGGGTCCTTCGGTAGCTCCCCGGTATGCGCCCCTTCTACGTGGCCTCAGCCGATCAGCCGCAGAAGCTGCGAAGGGTCGGTCAGGTCACTGATCACATGATCCGCGCCCGCGTCGGCCAGGTCGGCTGCCGAGGTGGTCCCGGAGGAGACGCCGATCACCCGGGCTCCGCCTTCACGTCCGGTGCGGACGTCCTCCAGCGAGTCCCCGACGATGACGGTGTTGCTTCGATCGAAGCTGTGGCCGTACGCGGCCCCGGCCCGCTGCTGCGCAACGCTCACCAAGGTCGGCCGATGCGGATCGTCCGACGCGTACCCGCCGACCGTCGGATCGACAAGGCTGATCAGGTCGAATACCGAGAGTTTGATTTCCGCGCTGGCCTGAAGATTTCCGGTGACGATGGTCGGTAGAAGATGGGGGGACTTCCGCACGGCGGTGAGCGACTGGACCGAACCCGGGAGCAGCAGCCCATCTGCCAGCATTCTTCCCCGGTGCCGCTCCAGTTCCCCGGGCATGAGACCGATGATCCGCCGGGCGAACGCGTCCACCTCCTCTGCGGGGACACCGTTCACGGTGAGGAGTTCCTTCACCGCGACCGGCATGGTGACACCCGTACCCTTCGCCGGAAGCCGCTCCGGGGCGTTGCCGACTACCTTCTCGAAGACGGTGCGATAGACGAGTCGGTCGATATCGCCGACGTAGAGAAGAGTCCTGTCGATGTCCCACAGGACGAGAATCATGCCGCCGCACGTCCCTTCATGACGGATTGGCCGCGTTCCAGGAGGTCGCGCGCCGCAGGGGAGTCCTCGAACCGACGGACCTCCGCAAGCATGGAGCGGAGGTGATCGTCCAGACGCGCGGAGTGCACGCCGTCCACGAGACTGAGGACTTCCTGGGCGATACCCCATCCGGCGTCGGGGTTCTTCGTCTGCATGTGGGCGGTTGCCGCCCGGGAGAGGAACTGGGCAGTCGTACGGATCTCGTCTTGGCTCAGCTCATGACGAGCGGCGTCGAACGACTCCGCCGCTTCGGTGGGCCGACCGAGGTCGAGCAGGCAGCTTGCCGTCTGACCAAGGATCTCGCCCGGCTTGATCCAGTACAGCCAGTCCGGATCGTCCTCCCCACGGCCCTGTGCACACAGAACCCTGGCTTCCTCAAGGGCCGCTCGGGCGGCTGACTCCTCGCGCAGCCGTGCGTGGCCTCGGGCCTGCCGGGTCAGAAGCATCGCCTGGAGGGCCGGAGCGTCGCGGTCGCTGATGCTCAGTCGCGCGGTCCTCGCCGCGGTGACCGCGTCCCGTGGATCTCCGACGGAGTATCCATGGATGGCCAGGAAGGAGAGGGCCGCCGCGGTAAGGCGGGAGTCTCCGGAGGCATGGGCGGCTCGCAGCGCGGCGAGGAACAGCCGCTGGGCCTTCGCGTGGTTGCCGCCGTCGAACATGTACCAGCCAGCCTGGGTTGCCGCGTCCGCGGTCGCTGCCGCCAGTCGGCGACCCCGGGCCTCGTCGTACGAACCGTGCTTCAGCAGCCTGACGAGGATCTTCAGGTGTCCCAGCGACGTCGCGGTCAGACTGCCGCTGCCGCTGCTGGCGTCCATGTGCCGGAGAGCGTCGGTCGTCGCCTCCAGAGAAGTAATCAGCGGGATGGTGACTCTGGTGCCGTTCGGAGGCATCGAGGCCATGGCCTCAGGGGCCGCGATCGTGGATTGCAGTACGTACTGCGTCAGGCCGGCCCCGCTGAGCGCCAGCACCCCACGGCGTTTCATGACACCTCCGACAGCGAACTCAAGTGAGGTCACCATACGGTCCGAGTTCCACGGCAGAGCGGGGTCGAGAGGCCCGTTCGACGCACCTCGGTCCGGTTCACCGAACGGGGTCAACAGCAGGGGACGAAGGTCCGCAGGAAGCCCGAGGCCGTTGAGGAAGTCGATGATGGCCTCCCCTCCTCCCAGGTGCTTCCGGTCGCGCTCCAGGTCCGAGATGAACGACTGGGTGAGGCCCGTCAGAGAGCGGACGGCCATCTGAGAAAGTCCGGACCGCCTGCGCAGCAGCCGCAGTAACTCGCCGAAGTCCCAGGCGGACAGGGCTCTGTGAACCTGTTCGTCACGCCATGCCCGGTCGGGAATCCGCGTGATGTCGCCGCCCCGGGAGCAAGGGGCGCACAGAGGGTCGGGGTTGTACTGGCTCAGCCCGTGACCGCACTTGCCGCACACACGAAACGACGACTTCATGAGCGGTCCTTCCTGCACTGCCTCACCCCGACCAACCATCGGCACCAGGCTAGGCGCAGGCCGATATCGCTGAAGCGATATCGCTCCAGCGGTCCCTTTGAACCCGCGCGACCTCAAGACTCCTCCCACGGCTCACCGAACGCGCCGTCCGGAAGCACTGCGATACCGAGTCCGAGGGAGGGGCCAGTGACCACACGTACGGCTCAGCGCTCCAAGCGCGTTGCCCTGTTGACCGACGAACAGGCTTCACCGGCGTCCGTCCTCACGGAGCCGACCGCTTCGGTGTGCTCACTCGGACGAGGAGTGAGGTGCTGGAACCTCCGGAACCCGAAAACGCAGGGCTTCACGGTCGGCTTCGACCGGAGCACGGCTCCAGGCCGCCCCTCACCGATGAGGACCGGTCGCGCCCCGGAGAGGTTCGGCGAATCGAACGAGCGCATCTGCGGCTCTGGGGAGCTGACCGTCTCGTCGGCACTGCCGATCTCCTGGTCACCGAACTGGTCACCAACGCGTTCGAGCATGGACGTGGCCCGGTCGAGGTACGTCTGTGGTGCACCGCCAGCCGCTTCTGGCTCAGGGTCGGCAGTGGCTCACGGATCGAGATCGACGAAGGCTGGCTCGAAGCGCTGGACGAAGATCTCGCCCAGACCGGTAGGGGTTTGCTGCTGGTCGATGCGTTCGCCGACTCCTGGGGACTGTCGGACGACCGCACCTGGGTGTGGTGCTCGCTTCTGACTCCTGAAGGCGAATCCCCCAAGGAGGCGACGCCCCCTGATTGACTCCGCCATCGGGCCAATCTCTCCGCAGCAGGTTTCGGACATCCCGCCGTCCGGCTTCCGAGGCGGCTGTCGTCCCCTGCGGCGATGGGCAGACCTCGTGACCCACAGGAGACCGCACGACCCGACGCAGCGCATTCCGGCCAGCCCCTGTCGTTTTCCGGGGAAGGCCGACGGCCGCCGATAGCGTCCCGGCGTGGTGGCACCGACGGCGCCCCGCCGGGCGGTTCTTCCCGCCCCGAACACGTACGAACGAAGGACACCCTCATGACCCACACGACGGTCGACTCCGACGAGGCCGCACGGCTCCGCAACGAGGTCGTGGACCAGTTGGTCGCCGACGGCGCGATCTCCTCCCCGGAGGTCGAGGCCGTGATGCGTAAGGTCCCCCGGCACGCGTTCGCCCCCGAGGCGACACTGGAGAAGGCGTACGCCCCGTACGCGGCCGTCATCACCAAGACGGACGAGCACGGCGTCCAGCTCAGCTCGGTGTCCGCGCCGCAGATCCAGGCGATGATGCTGGAGCAGGCCCGGGTCCGACCCGGGATGAGGGTGCTGGAGATCGGCTCGGGCGGTCTGAACGCGGCCTACCTCGCCGAGCTGGTCGGGGAAGCGGGCGACGTAGTCACTGTGGACATCGACTCCACGGTGACGGACCGGGCCCGCCGACTGCTGGACGAGCACGGCTTCGGCCGGGTCCGCGTGGTCTGCGTCGACGCGGCGGAGTCCTTGGACGACCTCGGCACGTTCGATCTCGTCATGGTGACCGCCGGCGCGTGGGACATCCCGCCCGCATGGACCGAGCGGCTCACCCCCGACGGGCGCCTGGTGGTACCGCTGCGGATGCGCGGGCTCACCCGGTCCGTGGCCTTCGTCCGCGCCGACGATCACCTGGAGAGCGAGTCCACGTTCGTCTGCGGCTTCGTCCCCATGCAGGGCTCGACCGCGCACCAGGAGGAACTGCTGCTCGTCGCCGGAACCCCGGAGATCGGGCTGCGGTTCGACGACGGACTGCCCGCCGACCCGAGTCTGCTCGACAACGCCGTCACCACGCCCCGGGTCGAGCTGTGGACCGGGGTCGAGGTCAGTCGCGGAGAACTCGTCGACACCCTCCAGATGCACCTGGCGATCACACTGCCCGGCTTCTGCGTGATGACGGTCGACCCCGACCTGGACACCGGGATCGTCGCTCCCTCGAACAAGTCCTTCTCCCTGGCGGCTGTGGACGGCGCCGACTTCGCCTATCTCACCGTCCGCCGGACCGAGGACGACGAGGGCGTCGAGTACGGCGTCCACGCCCTCGGCCCCACGGCCTCCGGCTTCGCCAAGATCGTCGCGGGCCACGTCCATGACTGGGCCCGCGACCGGCGCGGCGGCCCCAACCCGGTCATCCGCGTCCATCCGGCCGGCACCCCCGACGAGCAGATCCCGGCCGACCGGGTCATCGACAAGGTGCACAGCCGGATCTCACTCGCCTGGCCTCCGGCCTAGCCGCAGGAGACCAGGTCGTCCCGCACCACCCCAGAAGAAAAGGAAGGGCACGGCATGACGAACGCCACCCTGGCCCAGGCCGAACCGCCTCTGGCCTTCGAAGAGGACGACTTCGCTCCGCTCGACGTGCGGGTCGTCGTCGCGGAACACCCGTACGGCAAGCTGATGTGCTCTACCGGTGACGGCTGCGGACCGACGTGCCAGGGCGGGGCCTCCGCCTGCAACTCGTTCGTGGAGGACTCTGCCTGATCAGGCGCTTTCGGTGGATCGGACCGGCCTCGGTCCGGTCCACCGAACCGCTTCCTGCATCCGCGCCGACCGAAGGGGTTCCTCTCCATGACCGCCAACACCGAGGTCGGCTACCGATGGCAGGGCGTGGCTCTGCTCCGCGCCACCACGAGCACGGACACCGCCGACCTGCCCCGCACACTGGACTTGGACAACACCGTGCTGCTCCGAGGCTGGCTCACCCGGACCTGGCAGCGCGATGACGCACGGGAGGCACTGCGGCTTGCCGCGCCGGTGCTGTGCGAGACCGTCGAAGCCGTCGTCCAGGGACAGCAGACCCAGCTCCGGAAGATCCGTCGGGCCGTGCTCTCGGTCGCCTCGTACCTTCTGCGCTGGCAGCACCGCCCCACCCCTCTTGGGCTGTTCGCCGGCACGGCCCCACTCCTCGTCGGGTCGGAGCCTTCGGTCCGATGGGGTACGAAGCCGACGGCGACCGTACGAGCCGACGCCGAGTGGCTCACCGAGATCATCCAGCGCCTCCAGGGAACCCCCGAGCTCCGGGAGCGGCTGCCTGTGATCGCCAACGCACCGGTTCAGATTCGTGATGACCGGCTCGTCGCCCCCGGCCAGCCCGCCGACGCCCATGCGACGCATCTGGCGCCGGAAGAGATAGCCGTCTGGAACACGCGCTCGCTCGCCGCCGCGATGGACGCGGCCCGGGAACCCGTCCCGTACGGAGACCTGCGCTCCCGCCTCCGGACCCGGTTCCCACGGGCCGCTGTCGAGCAGATTGACACCCTGCTCCAGGAGCTGGTCGCGCACCACCTCCTCATCACGAGCCTGTGGGCACCCATGACCACGGTCGATGCCTTCGGGCACCTCTGCACCGAGCTGAGGAAGGCAGACGCGGAGACGGTGGACGGGGAACTGGTGCATGAGTTGTACGCGATTCATCAGGAGCTGTCCGAGGCGCGGTCTGACCGTACGACGCTCAGCGCCACGGTCGAGCGGATGCAAGCGGTCTCCTCAATCACCGCGACCCCGGTTCTCGTCGACACGGCCCTCGACTGCGAGGTCAGGATCCCCCAGCCGGTGGTGGACGAGGCGCAGCGCGCTGTCGCGGCGCTGTATCGCACCACCCCGCAGCCGTACGGCTACCAGCACTGGCGTGACTACCACCATGAGTTCCTGGCCGAGTACGGCACCGGAACGCTCGTCCCCGTTCTGGACCTGGTGTCGGGCACGGGCCTCGGACTGCCCGCCGGCTACACCGGATCCGTCCGCGAGCGGACACCGAAGCAACTGACGGACCGAGACGGGATCCTTCTCGCTTTGGCTCAGGAAGCTGTTATGGCGGGTCGTGGCGAACTGGTCCTCACCGACACCGTGATCGCTGCCTTGGCCGAGGCCGCGGGCACCGACGACCGGAAGCTCGTACCTCGGGTGGAAGTCGCCTTCGAGATCTATTCCACCTCCATCGCGGCACTCGCCCGGGGAGCCTTCCAGCTCCTGATCACCGGCGTACCGAGACCGGGCAGCAGCATGGCTGGCCGCTTCGCCCACCTGCTTCCCGCAGAGCACCGGGCCGCGCTGGCCGCTACGTACACGGACAACACCGGCGGGGTCGCCGCGCAGCTCAGCTTCGCTCCCCGCCGACGACGCAACGAGAACGTCGCCCGCGTCCCGCGCCTGCTCTCCCATGTCATCCCGCTCGCCGAGCACCGCGAGCCGGACGACGGCACGATCCCCCTCACCGATCTCGCCGTCACCGCTGATGACCGCAGCTTGCGCCTTGTGCAGGTCTCCACCGGCAGGCCGATCACCGTACGGGTTCCGCACGCCCTTGAAGCCGCGGTCCAGACCCCGCTGCTGGCCCGGTTCCTCGCCGAGATCGCCACCGCTCGGCACGCCGTCTACAAGCCGTTTGACCACGGCGCCGCCGCCCGCCTGCCGTATCTGCCCCGGGTGTGCTACCGACGCACCATCCTCACCCCGGCTCGCTGGCTACTGAACGCCCAGGATCTTCCAGGTCAGACGGCTACAACGAAGGAGTGGGACCACACGTTCGACGCCTGGCGGGACCGGCTCCGCGTCCCGGAACGCGTCACCATGACCGAACACGACCAGCGCCTCCCGCTGGACCTGACCCACGGCGTCCACCGCCACATCCTGCGCACGCACCTCAACGGAGCCGGTCGCCTGGTCCTGCGCGAAGCACCGGACACCGACGCCCACGGTTGGCTCGGCCGCGCCCACGAGGTCTGGCTGCCGCTCCACTCCACCCATAGGGACGACGGCGATGCCGAGCGCTCTGCACGGACCTCGACCGTCCTGGTCGACAGGGGAGAACTTGACTTACCCGGCGCCGGTACAGTCCTGCGCGCCCAGCTCCACGCCCACCCACGGCACCACGACGAGATCCTCGACCGGCACCTGCCCCGCCTCCTCGAACGCTTCGGTGCCACCCGGCCGATGTGGTGGTTCACCCGCCACCACGACGCCTCCACGTACCTGGACCTGGTGCTTCACATCGAACCCGGCACGTACGGCACGGCGGCCGAACACGTCCATGCGTGGTCCCGCTCTCTCCACGAGAAAGCGATGGTCTCCAGGCTCACCCTGATGGACTTCCGTCCACGCCCGGGTGAGTACGGGCATGGGCCGGCCTTGGCCGCCGCCTACCGGCTGTTCGCCGCCGACTCAGCGGCAGCCCTCGCCCAGATCCGACTCACTGACCAGAACCCCAACCACTCACCTCAAGCCCTGGCAGCGGCCAGCATCCTCGACCTCGTACGACACATCGCCCCCAGCCCCGAAGAGGGGGAGGACTGGCTGATCGAACAGACACCCCAGGGAAGCGGGCGACTGGACCGGCACCTGC
The DNA here is from genome assembly GCF_042800315.1 of Streptomyces sp. NPDC057638. Taxonomy (NCBI): domain Bacteria; kingdom Bacillati; phylum Actinomycetota; class Actinomycetes; order Kitasatosporales; family Streptomycetaceae; genus Streptomyces; species Streptomyces sp. NPDC057638. The sequence continues at coordinate 14,291 of NZ_JBHVHF010000065.1, read as the reverse complement.
GCGAACAGACCCTCGACCTCGCCCCCCTGGGCGACGGGGCCGCGCTCACAGCTTTCCTGGGCGGCACCGGGGTCACTGAGGCATGGACCACTCGTGCCACCGCCATCCGGGACTACCGGCGATCCTTGACCGGCCAGCGGCACCCCCTGACCACCGCTCGCCTGCTGATCCGCCAGCACCACGCCCGCGCCCTCGGACCTGACCCCACCACCGAAGCCACCACGTCACGACTCGCCCGAACCGCAGCCCTGCACCACCGGCACCGGAGGGGAACGCGATGACCGCCCCGGCTACCGAACTCCTCCAGCGAATCACCGACCATCTGGTCGAACCCGCCCCGCCGCCTGCGGACGAGCCCTGGCATGCCCAGTCCCTCGCCGAAGGAGCAGCGGGAATCGCCCTGCTCCACATCGAACGCGCCCGCCTCGGTCTGGCTCCCTGGAAGTACGCCCACCGCTGGATCACCCAAGCGGTGGCCGGAGAGGTCAGCGCAGCCGACACCACCGGTCTCTTCCTCGGGGCGCCGGCCGTTGCCTTCCTCCTCAGCACCACACCCCCGTCGGCCGAGCACCTCTACGCCGACGCGCGGGCCACCCTGCACCGGCACATCACGGAGCTCACCCACCGTCGGACCGACGCGGCGCTCGAACGAATCCACCACGAAGGCCCGGTCTCGTTCGCCGAGTACGACGTCTTCTACGGCCTCACGGGAGTCGGCGCCTACCTCCTGCGCACCGACCCCGGTGGAGCGGCCCTGGAACGAGTCCTCGGCTACCTGGTCGCTCTGACCCGTCCGCCCGGCGAAGACCACCGTGGCCTCCCCGGCTGGTGGGTCGACCACGGCCCGAACCGCGAGCACTCCGCCGACTTCCCGGGCGGGCACGGCAACCTCGGCGTCGCCCACGGCATCACCGGCCCGCTGCTCCTCCTCGCCCAGGCCCTCCGTCGGGGCATCGCCGTCCCCGGCCAGCCCGAAGCCATCCGTACGATCTGCGATCACCTCGGCACCTGGCAGCAGCAGGGCGAAACGGGCCCCTGGTGGCCGGAGCACCTCACCCGCCACGACCTCGCCACCGGCCGCCCCCACCAGCCCGCCCCCGCCCGTCCGAGCTGGTGCTACGGCACCACCGGCGTCGCCCGCGCCGGACAGCTCGCCGGCATCGCCCTGAACGACGCGACACTCCAGGCCGCCCACGAAGACGCTCTCCACCGGGCGCTGACCGACCCCACCCAGCTCGCGAGCATCACAGACAACGGTCTCTGCCACGGATGGGCCGGCATCTACCAAACAGCTGTCCGAGCCGCCCACGACGCGCACGACCCCCGTCTCCGCACTCTGCCCACTCTTCTCGGCACCGCCTTCCGGGCCCGCGTACACCCCGCCGGAGACCGGAACCCAGGCTTTCTGAACGGCGACGCGGGTATGGCGCTCGCCCTGACCACCCTTACCGCGCAGCAGACCCCGACCTCGGGATGGGACGCATGCCTTCTGATCGACTGACCCGGACCGACCCGTCCCAGGCCACGGAAGCGGTTCTCAACGTGCTGGCCGGGACTGCGGTCTCCGAGGCCGCCCGCAAAGCGGAGATGGACCCGTCCGACCTCACCGACGCGGTCGAGCTCTTCCGGCACGCGGGGACCGAGGCCCTTCGGAGCAGCTCGACCGACTCCGAGTGGTGGCAGGTGAACTTCCACTTCGCCGAGTGGCGGATGGCCGAGCTCCACTTCCTGGCCGTGATCATGCCCCTCTTGCGCGCCGCTGAGGCCGCAGGGGACATCGACGGCTGGTGGTACACACGCAAACACCCCTGCTGGCGCCTCCGCATCCGGCTCACCTCCACGAAGCCGACTGCAAGGGCTGCACTGACGGAAGGCTTCGACCGGCTCACCGCCCCGGCCCAGAGCTTCCTCGAACGGTGGTGGACCGCCATCTACGAACCGGAGACCACGGCCTTCGGCGGCGCGGCCGGGATGACGGCCGCGCACCGACTGTTCGTCGCGGACAGCCGGGAGATCCCCCGCATCGACGACCGCCACGACATCCCCCTCGGCCGCCGCGAACTGTCCGTCCTCCTCTGCACCCTGATGATGCGCGCCGCCGGCCTCGAATGGTACGAACAGGCCGACGTCTGGCACCGCGTCATCACCGACGAACACCGCACCCCGGTGAACCTCATGTCGCCGGAGAAGCTCGAAGTCATCACTGCGGACATCGGAACCCTCCTCAGAGCCGACCACGACAGCCTGCTGCGCCCTGGCGGGTCACTCGAACCCGTCAAGGAATGGGCCGCCGCCTTCAGGGAGACCGGCCGATCGCTCGCCGAAGCCGTCCGACTCGGCACACTCGACCGGGGGCTGCGCCGGATTCTCAGCCTCCATGTGATCTTCCACTGGAACCGGATGGGGCTGACCATGCACTCCCAGGGCGTCCTGGCGCTGACCGCCCGCACCGTGATCCTGGGCCAATCACAGGATTCATCCCGGCCTCCGAAGACCTCTTCCGGAGAGTGAGGGCGTCGCCGCCCGGAGCTGGCCGTGAGGGCTCACGGAGGATGCGGTGAGGGCTCACTGAACACTCACTGAGGGCTCAGTGAGCCCTCACGGAGCAATCAGTGATCCCTCCGTGAATCACAAAATCCCAGGTCAAGCGGCATTCAGTGAGCCCTCACGGAGTACTCACGGAGCCCTCAGTGAGTACTCCGTGAGGGCTCATGGTCCGGATCTAGGACCTAGGAACCAGGATCTAGGAACTATTACTGCGGGGTGCAAGCGCCCCCACACCTGCCCACTGTCTGGTTGCCTTCCTCGGGAGACGGCCAAAGCGTCTGGACGAACACGGAAACGGATTGGACCGGCCGGACTTCTCGGCTATCGTCCCTGGTCACCAACCTGGTCCACCTGCGCCGACCATGTCCGTCGCCTACGCCGAGGAGCCGCGATGCCTGCCACGACGCCCTGCTCATCGGTGGTCTGGCCTGCATATCCACCACCCGCGCCGTCGACCGTCAGACCACGCCGCTTTCGCCAACGGGGAACCCAACATCGGGCGTCATTGATCACCAGCACCATTCGCCCGGCGAGTCCCACGACTGAGCCCCTTGCACGATCACTCCTCTCGCCTTCGTCGGAGCTATGGACATCTTCTGGGCCTCCAGCCCAGTGGGCCCGCACCGACCGCCCGGATACCGGGCGATGTGAACTGACCGGCTCACCGCTGACAGACCGGACTGACCGGGAGACTGACCGGCCCCGCCGGACACCGACCGACTGCGGCGACCACCGGCACACCAGCGCCCGACCTGATCGCACTCGCCCCGACCACACGAGCGGCGGTCACCCGGGCGAACATGGCCTCCGCCAGATCGCTGTGGACGCCACCCGTTGGCCAACGACCAGCTGACCGACCGCAGGACGGGGGTGACCGGCCCGGTCACCCCACCCGGGGCACCCGGACACCGAACCCCGGCCCTGTCCGTACCGGATGCCCTCGTGCGCACCACCCCGGCCACCTCGACCGAAGCCGACGCCTGGATCGCCGCCCTCCACCTCCAGTAAGCCGAGCACGGCCCGGACGCGAGCTGAAACGTCCGCCGCACCCCCGCCAGCCGGCCGTGGACCCTGCACCACCCGGCCTTCGCCCTCGACTACGCCGCCGAGATGCTCCGAGAGCTCCGGCGACCGCCCCCGGAGAGCCGCCGATGAACCGCCCTGAACCGGCCGACACCACCACACTGCTGGAGGGAGGCGACTGCCCGGCACGAGGCCGAGCAAGCTATATCGTCCGAAACTCCTTGGCAGCCCAGGGCCGCCAAGGAGTTTCGGGCGCGCATGCCCCACCCCGAACGGGGCGGGAAAACCCTTTCGGCACTAGGGACGGGGGGAGAAAGGCTGCGACCGGGGGCGGACCGTAGCCAGGGCAGGACAACCTGTTGCCTCCGCTGCGGAGCGTCCGCGCCTGCTTTAGGTCGTTCAACGCGTCCGCGTCATCCTCGTCATCCGCCTCACCGCCGACGAAACTTGCGACCATCCAGTAGGTCGGCCCGTGCGGTCGAGCTGACGGCAGCCGCTTTCCGCCGTAGCCAACGCCGTCCTTGCCCGCATCCACGGCGACGTCCGCGTGTGGCTGACCGAGCAGCGGGCCCTGGCCGAGGAACTGATGACCGCCGGTCGTTTGCTTGAGCCGGGGGCGACCTCAATCAGATGGCAAGGATTTAAACTCCAGCTAGCCCAGTCAAGGCGTCGACAGGGGCGGTCGAACGAGTGCTGTGGAAACCAGAGCATCCAGCCCGTCACTCGAACAGAGTCAGCCTTGCTGGCACAGCCGGGAGCAGGCCCAATGACTTCAGTATGCGTCCGGTATCAGCCCCGTCGATGATCATGTAGGAGCGAGGGCGCCGGGCGTCATGGGCGTAGGCGTCCATCATGCCAACCACGCCCGTCTTAATCTGATGACAATGCTGTAGAACGAGTAGCTCCGCGGGCTCGGTGAACAGCCGGTCGATTTGGTCGCCATTCTTGCCCAGTGCCCTGACGTCCATGGCGCGAGGGTAGCTGGGTCCCTTGAACAGCCAGGCGGCCGACATCTGACGTCCACGGGAGAACACCCGTGATGTGTAGAGATCGGAACGCTCGCCACCCCAGTCCTTGGGAACGTACGGTTCGCCGATCAGCTTGGCGAAGGCGTGCTTCACTGCGTTCTCCGGCACGTGTAGGACTGCTTCACGCTCAGCTTCTGTGAGGGGAGAAGCGAAGTCGATCCCGCTGAACTGGCCGATATCGCCGGGATACACCCGTGCTCCCGGTGCCGAGCCTTCGGCGGCGAGGTGGTCATCGACGAACGACCTGACCCCGATGAAGACTGGCCTGAGCTCAACTTTCGCTGCGCTGAGATCAGTGACCGTTCCGATCAGATAGGCCTGCCTGTGCCCGGTGAGACTGCCAGTCGCGGATGAGCTGGCGGTTCTTGCCGAGTTGAATGTGCCGGTGACGTGCACCGGCTTGCCCGCGTCAAGCACTGCTGTGAAGCCGACCGGTTTGAAGCCTGGGGCGTCTTGGTCGCGGTTCCTCTGAAACGCAAATGCCAGTTCAGCGCCGACGACCTGCCCCGTGCGTAGGTCCTGTTCCAGGACGCATCTCGCCAGCTCGCGGACTCCCAGCGAGGAGAGCGCCTCGGCCAGTTCTGTGGCAAGCACATAGGGCAACGCTGCCTCGGGATCGCTCCTGCGGGCAGCCCGTGCTCGCGCGGACTCCGTCCGCTGGTCACCGAGGAGGGACTGAACTTGGTCCTGGTGCAGGAAGTACGGCTCTAGCGAGATGCGCGTCATCGACGACATGATCCTTTTAGCTGGGACGGACCAGACTCACTGCCTGGCGATGGCGGGATGGCGTGGCAACGCTCACGGGATGTCTTCAAGTAGACGGAGGAACTCGTTCACGTCCTGAGGCCGGTCAGTCGGCTTGTGCTGGGTTGCCTCCGCTACTACGGCTCGCCATGGTCCATGTGAGGGCAGTAGCGGGAGGTTCTGCGCCGGACGCTCCCCGGTCAGGATTGCTGCGATGAGCCGTCCGATGCTGTAGATATCGGCGGTGGCCGCCACGTTATGGGGGTTTCCGGATGACACCTCCGGCGCCGCGAATCCCTCGGACCCGAAGCCGGTGCCGGTCTGAGTCCGGCGCGGAACGCTAGTCTCCCCTCGGGGCTGGCGGCCCAGCCCCCAGTCCGCCACGACCCACTTGCCGTTGAGGAGCAGGACGTTCGCTGGCTTGATGTCGCGATGAATTCGGTCGTCGGCGTGCGGGCCGCGCAGTCCTTCGCAGACTGCAGTGACGAGGTCCCGGAGGGCACCGGTCTCTCGCCTTAGACGTTCTGCGTGGCTGGCCGCGCTACCACTCGCAAGCGGCATGACGAACCACCGCCTGTCTGGGTCAGAGTCAAGTACCGGCATGACGTTTGGGTGTTCTCCGTAGAGGTGCCCGATGAAGATCTCGCGGCCCATGCGGTGTACAGAGTCCTCATCGCCGTAGCGGAGCTGCTTCAGAGCGACAGGGATGCGGGTGTACTTGTGCACGCCGCCGTAGACCGCTCCCTGGCCGCCTTCCGCAAGCGACTCCTGATCCCTTTCGTAGTCCGATTTCGCCCCACGCTTGAGCCACCGCACAGCGGCCCACGGCGCGACGTCCCCGGCGCCCGTCATGGCCTCGTCGTTGAGAAAGTCTTGGGCGACTTTGATGACGTGGTCACGGAAGGCCCCGTCCCGTTGCGCTCCGAGGATGGCCGCCAGTGGCCTGGCAGTCGGATGTGGAGCGAGCTCGACGGTAAGACGGCGTGCCTCGTCACCTTGAGCAGCTCGTCGGCATGCGCGCTGGTCGCTGTGCTCTTGCCGGGCAGCCTGCAGATCAGGATGCGGAGCCCATCCACGGGGTGGCAGGACCACGCGAGCGTCGCGGAAGTCGCATTCGAGGATGATGCACCCGTTGCGTGCAAGCTCAGCGGCTATGCCTTCGGCACGAGCGCCGAAGGTGGTGACAGCGGATTGCCACCGGCGGGGGCTGTTGGTGGCGAAGGCCCACTGCCTGTCGGTCAGGCCGGACGGGCGGTGAGGCGCCGGAAAGCCTTCCGGCTCCAGAGTGACGCGCGTGAACTTTGGATTGCCGTTGCGGTCGGTGCTGTAGTTGCCGTCGGGCCGAGGGACGGCATATGTGGTCAGGCCTGGGTAGACGCTGAGGTGGCGCATCGCGAAGCCGCGTGGGCGGGAGCGGGCGGTCATGCTGGCTCACGGTACCCGTTGCCGGTCAGCCAGGCGCGGAGCAGTTCGACACGCGGAGTGTGCTCGTCATAGCCGACAATGACAGGTTCCTCGTTGTACGGGCTGGAGTCAGAGCTGCGGCGCAGCTTGACGTATTCGCCGCAGGCACCGATGGCATAGGATTCCATGTCGTCTTGCAGTGCCCCGATGACGGTGATACCGCTCTCCCCGCCGATCTGCCCGAGTAGGGCGACGGCTTCGCGGCGGTGCTGCTTACCGAGGTTGCGGCCGAGTTCGTCCAGAACGAGTACCAGTGGACGGCCCGTGCCGCTTGCAGCAGCGGCGGCGCACACGAGCTTGATCGCCCGATCATCGATCTGTGCGGTGTTGGCTCGCCGGTTGTAGGGGATGTGTCGCCGCCCGTGGGCGCGTCGCCAAATCGGCGTGACCTTCCAGCCCCAGTGCTCGGTGGGGTCGGCTGGCGGCGGAGGTTCGTCGTACAGGAGCGATGCCCCGTACCCGCCGTGAGCCGTATCGAGCCGGTCGAACTCGGCCTTTACGTCCTCCAGCTTCTTCTTGATAGCGGAGGTGAGCGCTCCTCGGTAGGCCCGGCTGGCCTGGACCGCCTCCTCATGACCAATCCGCGCGGCGTCGAGGCTCTCGTAGCGCTCTTTGCGCTGCCTGACGATCTGCTGACGCTCGTACTGGTCGCTGTCATCATGCTGGCGCAGGTAGACGTGGAGTGCATGGCGCAATGGAACGAAAGCAGCCTGTGCCCGTCGGCTGCCGTCGGCTCCGCGCTGGCTGAACTCTTTCAGCAGGCCAGTGATCTCCATCGGCATGTTGTCAGAAGCAGCGGAAGGGAAACACTTGGATATCGCGATACTGATCGGATCTCTGGCCTCCTCCCACCAGTTCTCGGCAGTCCAGGACTGCTGGTTGTCGGGCAGGGCGAGCAGGTGCTCGCTGGCAGAGTCGAGAGTGCCATCCCATTGGGAGGTTAGTTCCGGAAGACCGAGCTGCGACTGCTCCTTCTTGAGATTCTCGCGCTTCGCTCGCAGATTCTTGGTTGTGTTGTCGAGGCTGGTCTTTTGACCCTGCAGAGACTGAATCTCCTTCTGACGGAAGCCATCCAGGCGGAGCACATCGTTCCGTTCGGCTGTTGCAGAGGTCAGAGCTTGGGCGAGTTTCGCCTGCTCGTCCCGCATGGCCTGATCTCGCTTCCGCAGGTTGCCAATCTGTACGTCCAATTGGTTTGCCTCGACTGCGGCTCTTGCGCCCTTCTGTCGACGCTCAGCAGCGGTAACCTGCTGGCTGGCAGCCTTCCATCTTCCCTCGGCCTGCTGATGCTGTTCGGATTCCTGGCGAACGAGCTCCTGTGCGGCGGCGATGCGGGCGGCTCGGCCGGTCACAGGTCTGGGAAACCCGCCGATGATCACGATGCCTGCGTCGTCGTGGACTCGGTCAGGGTTGGCGCGGGGAGTAGCTCGCACGTCAATGGCTGCGAGGAAGCCGCTCAGATCGTACTGCGGGTTGGCGTTGCGCGGGAGGTCGACGTGCCCCGCACTCGCGATGAGATTGGCGGCGATCAGGGTCGACCCAGGTATGTCTGCCAAAAGTGCGCCAGCCCTGTCAAGATCGTCCGAGTCCACGACAGTCGCCTCACGGTACGGCCAGAGGGCTGGCTCCCACTTTGGCCTTTGTTGCGCGTTGAGGACAACTGCGTCAAGCAGGCAGATCCCACTGATTCCCTCGGCTGCGAGGACGTCGATCTGCTGCCGGGCCAAATCTCTGCCGCTTTCCGCGTCCTGCAGGCTTGTTTCGGCGTCGGAGAGCGATTTCTCTGCCACTCCAACTGCCTTGACTGATTCTTCCAGCTCAGTGTCCGCGGCGGCGCGTTCCTGGTTGGCGGTTGGCTCGTCACGGCCATCAGCGTCACGGGCTGTTTCCCTGACCGCGCGCAGTCGACGGTCGGTCTCCTCGATCTGATGTTCCAGCGTTGCAATCTGTTTACTCAGCTCGCGTTCTTCGCCGTCGAGCCTGCTGAACGTGCTTTCTGCATCCTGCTGCCGTCGTGCGAATGCCTTGTCATCGGCCAGCTCCGCCACCTGTCTGACTAGCGTTTGTGCTGTGCGACTGGCCTTCTCAGTATCGGTATCAATGCCAGCGATCTCGGCCTGGATTTCGGCGTCGCGCCGGAGGGCATCGCACAACAGCCGTGCCGTGCGCGACCGCCAGCGGTCAGCAGCTTCCGCGAGGTGCCCACGCGCCTGGTCTCGGGCATCGATACCCTCCTCGGTGACCTGGGCGCTTTTCTCCCAGGTGGCCAGATCAGACTCGGTGGCCTGGGCCTTCTGGAGGAGGTCGTACTCGCGGCGGCGTGCCTGCCGTTCCGTCTCCAGCTCGCGGTCGATGCCAGTGAGCGCTGCGATCGCCTCGAAAATCCGCCGCTCGGAGATCTCGTTGAGCGGTTGGGCGAGCAGGTTTGGGGCGGCGCTGGCCCGCACCGATGTCGACAAGAACGACACGCATCGCACGTGCTCTCCGTAGAGTGTCCGCGGAAGATCACGGGCCGCTACGTCCTGCTTCCTAGCCCGCGGGGGCAGGGATTGCCAAACCAAGTCAGCGGCTTGTTCTCGCTTGGCCTCGCTCTCCCCGGCTGGTAGATGCAGCCCGTCCTGCCAGCGCAGCTTCAGTCGGGGCCCTTTTTGGCTCCTGCGGTCGATCCGGATCCACACGGTCAGAGCCCTGGCTTGAAGCTGATCAAGAGTTCCGGCGGTGGGTGCGAATACGCCGATGACATACCCATGGTCTGCGTTGCCCCAACGGTCTTCACCACCGGCGTCCTCCGAGTTGAACAGTAGGTCGACTGCGGCAGGCGCGCCGGAGCCGAATCTCCACTGCTCATCGGCATGCAGCAAGCTGATCTGGGCCAGAAGCGACGATTTTCCTGCCCCGTTGGAATCTTTCGGCCCCTGCCCGGCCACGGCAATAAGAGTGCCAGCGGCAATCGGGATGGGATGCATGGACAGCCGGGAGACCCGCACGCTCTGTAGGCCGACAAGGACACGGTCACCGACGATGTCCTCTTCTTGTGGTGTGCTGTCGCTCATGAACCGCTCCTTGGGGAAATCGTCACTTCCTGGGGGCGGCCCAAGCTCCGGCGGACCGCGATCGATGTTGCGAGCGCGGTATCCGGGCCTACGGCCAGGATTAGGTTCTCTTGCAGGCGCTGGCGCGCAGCGGGAGTGAGCCGATGCAGCGCCGGCCCAGGGACGTAGGAGGCGCCGGTAGTCTCGGGATCAGAGCCGCGCACCTGGCGGACCAACCCGGCTGCGCGCAGCCACTGCAAGGCATCGGACAGGCGCCGCTGCCCGTGAACCTGCGAGAGCTTTCGCAGGCGGGTCGGTGTGGTCGGATGGGGCGACTGCCAGTCGTCCCCGATCAGATGCCCTTCTGCCCGGGGGATCGCGACCGAGTGGATCAGCACCAAGATCAGCGCAGCTCGTTCCAGAGGCTCCAATATCCCCCAGCCCTTCGCCACTAGTTCTGCGGCTATGTCGTCCCGGTACCCCGATGTCCACAGGTTGGCACCAGCGTGCACGAGCGTGCGGCCGGTCCTTTGCAGTATCTGGTCAAGCAGGTGACGTAGCGTCGCGTCTCGAAGTGCCGGCAGCGCGGCCTCACTGGCAGGTTCGCTTCCGTACTCCAGAGCGGCCCAGGCTGAGACCAGTGCGTCGCGCTCCTTGTCGCCGAGCGGCTGGAGTTGATCATCGAACAAGCCGCTCATCGGTCCAGCTCCCGGTCGGGCCGCGGGAGTGGCAGCCCCCGGCACAGCTCCCGCAGCGCCGGTAGGTCCTGCTCCGGCCAGGTAGCCACCCGGGGGCCGAGGTAAACCCTCTGGGCCTCGGCATCGATTTCCAACCACCAGCTGGTATGTAGGCGTCGGAGTGCCCCCGTTCCGAGGCGGTGCAACACCTCTTCCCCGCGTCCGGGAATGAGCTGGTCCACTACATCCAGCACCTCGCGCGTTGTCGCCGACTGCCCTGGCCACGGGCTGGTTTGTACGTCTGGCCAGCAGCAGCGAAGCGCTGCTGCCAAAACCCGGCTGGTCTCGTTCGGGAACTCCACTGGGAGCACCTGCATCCGCAGCTCACGCAGCACGGCCGGCGTCACGTCGTCGGGCGGGCGGGGCAGCAACCAACAATGCTCACTGTCCCGCTCCACCAGCCGCAGCATGCCTGCAGGGATTGTGGTTGCTGACGGTACGCGGAGCGGGCCTTCGGCTCGAGCCCTCGCCCACCACAGCGCCGCCTCTGTACTACTCACGCAGTCTCCGCTCTCGCTCGAACACCCCTGGGGTAAGCCAGGACGGCACGCTGCCCGCCTGTACCTGGACCGGGCCAGACCATGCCAGCCGGTAGCCGAGTCGGTCGTTGTTGCTCGCGGCGACTAGGTCGGCGAGCACGCGGCGTGCCGTCACCCAATCCATGCCCGACAGAATTTGCTCGACCGCAACAGAGTCCCCGCCGCCGAGCACCTCCTCGGCGACTTCTACCAGTCGCTCGGCCTCCGAGTCTGGGCGTTCCTGGAACGGCTGCTCATCGCTATCGGGAACCCGGGAACGCGGCGGCGTGGAACGGCTGCCGCTTGGCTGCGGTCTGCCGACAACGACCTCTGTCAGGTCGGAGACGTCGTGCCATGGGGCAGGCGCGTCGAAGACTTGATCAGCTAGTACTGCTGCGAGCTCATCCACGGTTGCCCGCCGCGCAAAGCGCCGCCACATCTCGGGTGGTAGCAGGTTCAGCGCCCTCGTGGTCCCCGCTGCGGTCATCAGGCGTGCCGACGCGTTCGTCGAAGCATCTTCGTAGGCTGCGATCGCCGATCGCAGCTCCCCGCATTTGCGGCTGAGTTCCGGCCAGGAGGCCAGCAAGATCTCATGTACCGCAGAGGCCTGGTCAATGAGCGCCTTCGCGTTCCACAGGAGCGGCGCGCGTTCCCGAAGAGCCTCCACGGTGCCGCCGACGGTCAGTGCCACGAGCTCGGCGACCAGGAGCCGAAGCGCCGTGGTTACCCCGATGACTACCTCGAGGGCTTCCTCGGCTGTACCTTGCCCGCCCTCTAGTCTGATCTTCTCCATCGTCAGAAGCTGGTGCAATTCAGACTGACCCCCGCGGGCCAGCATCCGCTGGACGAACAACATTGACACGTAGCTGGTGAACGAGGCCCGGAACTCGTGCTGGTAGGGCTTGTCGAATGCGGGCTGGATCGCGCCGAGCTTCTTCAGGACGCCCAGGCGATTTTCGATCACTTCGTCCGGAAAGGCGGCGCATGCCGCCCTGATCTGCTCTACTGTCAGCCCGTCCTCGCCCGCGCGGGCAAACGCAGCAAACAGCGTGTTCGCCAGCCGGAACAAGACCGCGTCATCGATAGCCGCGTCAGCCCGGCGCGCAAGGACGGCGACAATCTGCCCAAACACAGAAGCGACGGCCTGCTCGGCCGCCACTGTATCCAGTCCAAACTGCTCGTCCGCCACTGAACCGCCCCTGGTTGTGTCCTGACTCTAGAGTTGGGGTTCCACCTCGGTTTGCCTGAGGGAGGTGTAACTCTGATGCGTTCGACGGTCGTGCATGAGGAGTTGGCCGCTCCAGGTCGATCTCGTTGCTTCCAGTCCCAACCACAGCACGCAGGGTAGCTGATCTGATAGGAGGGTCGGGGCGTATTGCGATCACGGTCATGCCAGGGCTGTGGTCGATGCCGAGGTCGTGGTGCTCAAACTAAGCAGGGTCTGCGTATACCCAAGGGCGACCTGTTGGTCAGGGTGGTGTGCGAGTCCGAGCTTGAACCGAGCAGCGGTACCGAGCTCTTCGGACGAGACCTTCGGGTCTCAGGAGACTGGAGCAACCGACACCTTCAGGGCCGTGCCAGCAGGGACATCCCAGGGACTTTTCAGGGACTTCCACGCCTGTCCCAGGGCCGATCCAGGGACTTTCCGCCGTGCAAGCAGGGAAGGCCTTGACAGCGCTGAAAGAAACAAAAGCGCTGGTCAGGGCCGACCCGTCACAACGGGCTCAGCACTCGATGATGTTCACCGCGAGCCCGCCCCGCGCCGTCTCCTTGTACTTGACCGACATGTCCGCCCCCGTCTCCTTCATCGTCTTGATGACCTTGTCGAGGGAGACCTTGTGGCTGCCGTCGCCGCGCATCGCCATGCGGGCCGCCGTCACGGCCTTGACCGCCGCCATGCCGTTGCGTTCGATGCAGGGGATCTGGACGAGGCCGCCGACGGGGTCGCAGGTCAGGCCCAGGTTGTGTTCCATGCCGATCTCGGCCGCGTTCTCGACCTGTTCGGGGGAGCCGCCGAGGACCTCGGCGAGGGCGCCCGCGGCCATGGAGCAGGCGGAGCCGACCTCGCCCTGGCAGCCGACCTCGGCGCCGGAGATGGAGGCGTTCTCCTTGAAGAGCATGCCGATGGCGCCCGCCGCGAGGAGGAAGCGGACCACGCCGTCCTCGTCGGCGCCGGGGACGAAGTTCATGTAGTAGTGCAGGACGGCGGGGATGATCCCGGCGGCGCCGTTGGTGGGGGCGGTCACGACGCGGCCGCCCGCCGCGTTCTCCTCGTTGACGGCCATGGCGTAGAGGGTGATCCACTCCATGGCGCGGGCCAGCGGGTCGCCCTCGGCGCGCAGCTGGCGGGCGGAGTGGGCGGCGCGGCGGCGGACCTTGAGGCCGCCGGGGAGGATGCCCTCGCGGGCCATGCCCCGGGAGACGCAGGCGCGCATCACGGACCAGATGTCGAGCAGGCCCTCGCGGATCTCCTCCTCGGTGCGCCAGGCCTTCTCGTTCTCCAGCATCAGGGAGGAGATCGACAGGCCGGTCTCGCGGGTGAGGCGGAGCAGTTCGTCGCCGGTGCGGAAGGGGTACTTCAGGACGGTGTCGTCGAGCTTGATCCGGTCCTCGCCGACGGCGTCCTCGTCGACGACGAAGCCACCGCCGACGGAGTAGTACGTCTTCTCCAGCAGAAGCGTTCCGTCACCGTCGTAGGCGAAGATCGTCATTCCGTTGGCGTGGTACGGGAGGGTCTTGCGGCGATGCAGGACCAGGTCCTCGTCGAAGGCGAAGGCGATCTCCCGGGTGCCCAGCAGGGAGAGCTTCCCGGTGGTCCTGATCGTCTCGACCCGGTCGTCGGCGCCCTCGACGTCGACGGTCCTGGGAGAGCTGCCCTCCAGGCCCAGCAGGACCGCCTTGGGGGTGCCATGGCCATGGCCGGTGGCGCCGAGGGAACCGTACAGCTCGCAGCGGACGGTCACGGTCGTGTCCAGGAGGCCCTCGTTCCGCAGCCTGCGGGCGAACATCCGCGCCGCCCGCATCGGACCGACCGTGTGCGAGCTGGAGGGGCCGATGCCGATCGAGAACAGGTCGAAGACCGAGATGGCCACGGGGAACTCCTAGGGGTTGGTAGACGCCGTCGTCTGCCGGGGTCTTACGGGTGGTGCCGGGGTGGTACCGGGTCCTACATGGAGGGGGGCACCGCGCACACCGTCC
>NZ_JBHVHF010000064.1:0-31415 GCF_042800315.1 Streptomyces sp. NPDC057638 | reverse complement strand
ACGTTGTCGGGAGGATGCTCCCCAGGGGAGAACCCGGGGGTGCGGGCAGCGGCCCGTACACCAGGAATGTCAGGGCCGACCCGGTGGTCGGCCCTGACCGGGGGCCGACTCCGCGGAACCGTTTCACGGGACAGGAACGTCTAGGTGCGTGTGCAGCGTGAGAGTACGCGCGGCGATGCCGCGATCCGGGTGCGCCGGGTGGGGGTCGTCCTCCTCCTCGCGCATCTGCTGAGCGTCGGCTGGCTGACGCTGCGCCCGCTGGACGTGCCCTGGGTGACGGCGCCCAATCTGGAGCTGTTCGCCGGGATCAGGGCCCAGTTGGAGCTGGGGCCCGCCGAGGCGGTCCGGCGGATCGGCGGCGGGCTGCTGCTGCTCGCCCCGCTGGGGGTGCTGCTGCCGATGGCCGGGGGGCGGGTGTGGGCCTCCCCGGTGGCCTCCCTGGTGCGCACGGTCACCGCCGGGGCGCTGCTCTCGCTGCTGATCGAGCTGGCCCAGACGGGTGTGCCCGGCCGGGTACTGGACGTGGACACCCCTCTGCTCAACACGGTCGGGGTGGCGCTGGCGCACCTTCTCGTCGTCCCGGCGTCCCGGGCCCGGCTGCGGCGGCGGTACGCGCCCCCGCCGCCGGGACGCGTGGACACCACCGTCAGGGAGGAGCACCCGCAAGGGTCGACCCCGACGATATCCAGGGTTGGTATCACCCCTTAGAGCGATGCTTGTCCCACTTCGCCGGGCGACGATGGAGTCATCGAACTCCGTATGGTTCTGCGAAGGAGCCCACCATGGCCGCACTGGTCCGCCCCCGCGAAGGACGCATGATCGGTGGTGTGTGCGCGGCGCTGGCGCGGCGCTTCCACACGTCAGCCGCCACGGTCCGGGTCGTCTTCCTCGTCTCGTGTCTGCTGCCGGGACCCCAGTTCCTGCTCTACGCGGCGCTGTGGCTGCTGCTGCCCGGACCGGGCCGCGCCGCCAAGAACGCCTGGTGACGGCCGGACGGGAAGACGGACGAAGAGTGCGGACGGCAGACGGATGACAAGGGGCGCGCCCTCCTCCCAGGGGAGGAGAGCGCGCCCCTTTCGGGTGGTGAGCGCCGGGGGCCTGTGCCGTTCGAGGGGGAAGGGGACGGCGGGACGGCCGCCGGGCGCGCGCCGGGGGGCGGCGGGTCAGGCGCCGAGGCCGCCACCGAGGCCGGTGAGTCCGCCGAGCAGCGGCAGACCCTGGGTGACCTGGCCCACCGGCAGTCCGCCGAGCAGTGATCCCAGCAGGTCCTTCGGGGCCTCGGGCTGGGTGGCCTTCTGGGTGGCGCCCTGGAGGGTCTCCGGCGCGGTGGCCAGACCCTGGGTGACGGCGGTCTGCGCCCCGGCGAGGGCCTGCGGCGCCGTGGAGGTCAGGGCGGAGAGGGCCTGCGGTCCCGCCGGGACGAGCTGGGCGACGGAGTTGAGGGAGCCGGCGGAGTCGGGGAGGGGGGCGGGCGCGGCTGCCGCCGTACCCGCGCAGGCGGCGGCGAAGGCGGCACCGAGGACGGCGGTACCGAGCGTCTTGGCGGCGGTGTGCTTCATCAGGTCTTCCTTGCGGAGTGAGCGGATTCGAGCGAGAGCTGTCGGTGGTGCGGTGGTGCGGGATCCGGCCACGGCGAGAACGCCGGGGCGGGAGAGCGGGAAGGCCGGGGCGGAGACGGCGGAGTGGCCGCCCGTGTCCGGAGTAGGGCTCGGGGAGCGCGCGGACGAGGTCGGGCCCGGCCGGGAGGCCGGGCGATGAGCCGGGATGAGCCGGGATGACGACGAGAGAGGACGAGAGGAGGGGCGGTCAGCGGAAAGTCAGGACAGGTGCGTGCGAAACACCGGAAAAGGAAAGAGCGGTTCTGCAAGGTAGCCATCGCGCCGGGGGCGGGGCAAACACCTCGGGACGGCGGGGTGTTGACACCTCCGGTCGGCCCCCCATTCGTACGACCATCACTCCACGGACGGCAAAGGGCTGGTCGCGACGGTCTGCTGGAACAGCCATTCGGATTTCAGCTCGGCATATCCGGGCTTGATGACGTCATTGATCATGGCCAGCCGTTCATCGAAAGGAATGAAGGCGGACTTCATGGCATTGACGGTGAACCACTGGAGGTCGTCGAGGGTGTAGCCGAATGTCTCCACGAGGTGCTCGAACTCGCGCGAGAGGCTGGTGCCGCTCATCAGCCGGTTGTCGGTGCTGACGGTGACGCGGAAGTGCAGCCGCCGCAGCAGGCCGATGGGGTGGTCGGCGTAGGAGGAGGCGGCGCCGGTCTGGAGGTTGGAGGTGGGGCAGAGTTCGAGCGGGACGCGCTTGTCACGGACGTAGGCGGCGAGTCGGCCGAGATGGACCCCGCCGTCGTCGGCGACCTCGATGTCATCGATGATCCGCACCCCGTGACCGAGCCGGTCGGCGCCGCACCACTGGAGCGCCTGCCAGATGGAGGGCAGCCCGAACGCCTCGCCCGCGTGGATGGTGAAGTGGTTGTTCTCCCGCTTGAGGTACTCGAAGGCGTCGAGGTGGCGGGTGGGCGGGAAGCCCGCCTCGGCACCCGCGATGTCGAAGCCGACGACGCCCTGGTCGCGGTAGCGGTTGGCCAGTTCCGCGATCTCCAGCGAGCGGGCCGCGTGCCGCATGGCGGTGAGCAGGGCGCCCACCCGGATCCGGCGCCCGTTCTCGCGGGCGAGCCGCTCCCCGGCGCGGAAGCCCTCGTTGACCGCCTCCACGACCTCCTCCAGGGTCAGCCCGCGCTCCAGGTGCTGCTCGGGCGCGTAGCGCACCTCCGCGTAGACGACACCGTCCTCGGCGAGGTCCTCCACGCACTCGGCGGCGACGCGGGCGAGCGCACCGGGTGTCTGCATCACGGCGCAGGTGTGGACGAACGTCTCCAGATAGCGCTCCAGGGAGCCGGAGTCGGCGTCCTCGTGGATGCGCCGGCCGAGGCGGTCGGGCTCGGTCTCGGGCAGACCGCCATAGCCGGTCGCGGCGGCGATCTCGATCATCGTCCCGGGGCGCAGACCGCCGTCGAGATGATCGTGGAGCAGCACCTTGGGGGCCCGGCGGATCTGGTCCGCGCCGGGTGTGGCCGGGATCGTGTGGGTCATCGCCGCTCCTCAGCGCGGGGTCAGCGGCCCGGAGGCCACCCGCTCGCTCTGTAACAGTGATCGCGCGTACGGATGGCGTACACCCCGGCGTCTGACACTGTTCTGCCATGGCACACCGTGCACTGCCCCCGTGGCGGGGCCGTTCGGGCGATCGTGAGGCGGCAGAGGTGAACCGGTGAACCGCAGCGCCAGGCTGGGCCGGAGGTACGGCGGCGGGTCCGCCGGGCCCGCCACGCCCGCCGACGGCGGGGTGGCGGGGGTGGTGCTGGTCCTCCCCGACGGGGAGGCGGAGTCCCCGCGCGGGCCCTCCCGTCTCGCGTACGCCAGGACCCTGCCGCTCGGCCGCGCGCTGGCGCGGGCGGGGCGCGCGGACGGGCTGCTGGTGCACCCCGTGCACTACGCCGTACGGGGGTGGAACGGCCCGGAGGCACGGCTCGCGGCGGACGCGCTGTGGGCGGCGGACGAGGTGACACGCCGCTATGGCGACGTACCGGTCTGTCTGGCGGGTCACGGCTTCGGCGGGCGGGCGGCGCTGCGGGCGGCGGACCATCCGGCGGTGACCTCGGTGCTGGCGATGGCGCCATGGCTGCCATGGGACACCACGGAGGGCGAGGAGCCGGTACGGCAGCTCGCGGGGCGGCGGGTCCTGATCGTGCACGGCACCAATGACGCGCGGACCGCGCCGGACCTCTCCTACCGGCTGGCGGAGCGGGCGAAGAAGGTGAACCGCGATATATGCCGCTTCGAGGTCCACACCGACGGGAACGCGCTGCGGCAGCACCACGCCGAGGTGCTCGCGCTGGCGGTCGACTTCGTCCTCGGGTCGCTCTTCCCCCACCCCTTCTCCCGGCCGGTGGCCGACGCGCTGGCGGCGCCGCCGCCGCTGGGGCTGCGGATGCCGCTCGCGGCGGGCTTCGGGCGCTCGCTGCGGCCGTAGGGCGGGTCCGCCGCCCCGTGGGCTCCAGGGCGCCGCGTCCGCCGCTCCTGGGCCCTGTCCGGGCGCTCGCCGGGCCCGCGACGAGAGCTACGGCGCTTCTCCCCCTGGGCCTTCGGCCCGGGCGGGGGTACCCCACCCCCTCGGCCCTCGTGGGCCCGGGGAAACCCCACCCCCACGACCCACACGGACCCGAGAAGACCCCACGCGTCTGACGCCGCGCGCTGATCTTCGAAGATCACCCGGACCGGACCTGATGCCGGCAGGGCTTTCTCCGCGGCCGCAGGGCATCGCGGCAGGGGCGTGCCCGCTCCCCGGGGCCGCGCCTGAGGGCAGGGGCTCGGGCCGCCGCCAGGGTGGTTGCCTCGCGGGCGTCTCCTCGGGGGCGCGGCGGCCGTCCCGCCCCGCGTGGTGGACCAGGGCGCGATGCCTCGCGCGGCGCGGGGCGCCCGCCCAGGGGCGGTGTGCGAGCGTTCCGGTGGCGGGATGAGATGCCGCGTGCCGGTCCGCCGGGGTGCTCCGCGTGCCGGGGTGGTCAGCCTCTCGTCCCTGGGGGGTGCTCTCCGCGCCTCGCAGGCCCCGCGTACGGGGAGCGGCCCGTACCCGATGCCCCGCACCCGCCCGGGTCAGCCGGGCAGCAGGTGGCCGCGGCGGGAGAGGAGGAACTTCTTGAAGGCGGCGACGGGCGCGGTGTCCGGATGGCCGTCGAGCCAGGCGACCCCGATCTCGCGGACCGCCCGGGGGGCGGTCACGGTGAGTTCCACGACCCCCGGCCGCGCCACGGCGGGCGGGGGCAGCAGCGCCACCCCGAGGCCCGCCGCGACCAGTCCGCGCAGGGTCTCCGCCTCCTCACCCTCGAACGCGACCCGGGGGGTGAACCCCGCCTGGGCGCAGAGGGCGTCGGTGATCCGCCGCAGTCCATAGCCCGGCTCCAGGCTCACGAAGACCTCCTCGGCGGCCTCGGCGAGCCGGATGCGGCGCCGGGAGGCGAGCCGGTGGTCGTCGGGGACGACGAGGCGCAGCCGCTGCTCGTCCAGCCGCCGGGCGACCAGATCGGGCGCGTCGGGCACGGGTGAGGTGAGACAGAGGTCGAGTTCCCCGGTGCGCAGCCCGCCGAGCATCGCCTCGCCGTGGTTCTGCACCAGGGTGAAGCGGACCCGGGGGTGGTCGGCGCGGAAGGCGCGCAGCAGTCCGGGCACGGTCTCGGAGCCCATGGTGTGCAGAAAGCCGAAGGCCACCTTCCCGGCACGGGGGTCGGCGTCGGCGCGGACGGTCTCGGCGGCCCGCTCGATCTCGCCGATGGCGCGCTCCACGGCGCCGAGGAAGGCGCGCCCGGCGGGGGTGAGCGAGACCGTGCGGCCCTTGCGGGCGAAGAGGGTCACCCCGAGATCGCGCTCCAGCCGGACCATGGCCCGGGAGAGGGTCGACTGGGGTACCCCCATCTCCAGCGCGGCGCGGGTGACGTGCTCCTGGCGGGCGACCCCGGCGAAGTACGCGAGGCGGGGCGCAAGCAGCAAGGCCATGTCATCTACGTAACTGTCCTGTGACAGGCGAGGCTGTGAGCTGCGTTCATGCTGCATGGGAACGATTATCGCCGTTTCATGCATTGGACGCATGAGAAATGCGCCCGTACGTTCGAAACATGCCTGCTGCCAGTACCAAGGCGTCCACCACCGTGGGCGCCGCCTCCGCCATCGCCGCCGACTCCCCCACCCCCGAGCCGCACGCCCCCGGCACCTCCGCCTACCGCCGCATGTGCGTGGCGCTCTTCGCGGCCGGTGTGGCGGCCTTCGCCCTCCTCTACTCCACGCAGGCCCTGCTGCCCGCCGTCTCCGCCGACTTCGGTGTGAGCGCGTCGGCGGCGAGTTGGACGGTCTCCGCCGCGACGGGCGCCCTGGCACTGTTCGTCCTGCCGCTGAGCGCGCTCTCCGAGCGGTTCGGACGGCGCACCCTGATGACGGTGTCGCTGACGGTCGCGGTCGCCGTCGGCCTCCTGGTGCCCCTCGCGCCCAGCCTGGAGTGGCTGGTGGCGCTGCGCGCGATCCAGGGTGCCGCGCTGGCCGGGCTGCCCGCCTCCGCGATGGCCTATCTGGCGGAGGAGGTGCGGCCCCGGGCCCTGGTCGGCGCGATCGGCCTCTTCGTCGCGGGCAACAGCATCGGCGGCATGAGCGGCCGGATCGTCACCGGCTGGGCCGCCCAGCTCTGGGGCTGGCGCGCGGGTCTGCTGGCCGTCGGCGTGCTGGCGCTGCTGGGCGCGGTCGCCTTCCGGCTGCTGCTGCCCGCGCCGCGCCGCTTCACCCCGGGCACCCTCAGCCCGCGGGCGCTCGCGGCGACCGTGCGCGGCCATCTCGCCGACCCCCTGCTGGTGCGCCTGTACGCGATCGGCGCGCTCTTCATGATGGTCTTCGGCGCGGTGTACACGGTGATCGGGTACCGGCTCGCCGAGGAGCCGTTCGGGCTGCCGCAGGGCGTCATCGGCTCGATCTTCCTGGTCTACCTGGTCGGGACCGTCTCCTCCGCCGCGGCCGGACGGCTCGTCGGCAAGCTGGGGCGGCGCGGCGCGCTCTACCTCGCGGTGACCACCACGGCGGCCGGACTGCTGCTGTCGCTCGCCGAGACCCTCTCCGCCGTCCTGCTCGGCCTGGTGCTGATCACGGCGGGCTTCTTCGCCGGGCACGCGGTCGCCTCCTCCTCGGTCAGCCGCACCGCCACCACGGGCCGCGCCCAGGCCTCCGCCCTCTACCAGTCCGCCTACTACCTCGGCAGCAGCGTCGGCGGCACCCTCGGCGCCATCGCCTTCCACTCCGGCGGCTGGGCGGGCACGGTGGCCCTCGCCCTGCTCTCCGTCCTCGGCGTCGTCTCGATCACGCTGTACGGGACGAAGGTGGCCCGCGCCCAGCGGCGCAGCCTGGTGGTGCGGACCGGCGCATAGCACCGGTAGCCACTCGCTGACCCTTCCGACGGGCCCTCACCCCTTCGGGGGTGTCGGACGTGGGGTGTCCGACGGAGAACGCGCCGCCTATAGCGGCGCGTTCGTCGTGGACGCGCGTGGGTGGCGGGGCCGTCGGGGCGGCCGGTGCGGGCACTCGCCGACCCGCGGGGACCTCGTCTCCGTACGGGCGCCGGGGCGCACGGCGCGATCACGGTACGGACAGGCCCTTGCGCGCCGTGTTACGGGTTCGATACACGGTTGCCTACAACCGCCGCACCGCGAGACCGGTCCTCCGTACTGACCGGAACATGACGCATCTGGGCGGCACCGAGGGGAGTGGTACCCGTGGGAGACGGGAAGCGCGAGGGGACGAAGTCGGCGATGGAGCCGGTGGAGCCGCTGCACAAGGGACGCGTACGACGGCGGGCGGGCATCGCGCTCGGGCTCACCTCCCTGGTGGCGCCGCTGACGCTCGCGGTCGGCGCGGGCACCGCGCAGGCGGCGTCCGCGTGCACGGCGGGCACCGGCCCGTACCAGAAGCAGGTGGAGAGATTCCTCGGCCGCACGGTCGACGGACGGCAGTCCACCGGTGACTGCAAGGCGATCCGCGCCTTCCAGGCCACCCATGACATCACCCCGACCGCCGGGTACGCCGGTCCGCTGACCTGGCAGACCATGAACACGATGCTCCAGCAGAAGGCCGCGAAGAAGAACCCCAACGCGGCCGGGAAGTGCCCCACCGACAAGGGCCGCATAGCGTGTGTCGACCTCACCCGGCAGATCAGCTGGATCCAGGACGGCGCGCGACTGACGTTCGGGCCCGTCCCGGTGCGCACCGGGAAGAACGGGACCGAGACCCGCACCGGCCTGAAGAAGATCTACTGGCGCAGCATCGACCACGTCTCGTCCATCTACAAGGTGCCCATGCCGTACGCGCAGTTCTTCGACGGCGGGCAGGCGTTCCACTCCACGAAGAAGTCGATGTGGAACCCGCCGGGCTCCGCCGGATGCGTCAACATGCGCCCCGCCGAGGCCAAGACCTACTGGGATCTGCTGAAGAACGGCGACGACGTGTTCGTCTACGGGGCAAAGCCGGGCACCTGACCCCCCGTTGTCAGTGCCCTCCGGTAGGTTCCGCAGTGCCACGGCCGAGGGGCCGGGGCAGGGGCCGACAGGGGTGGACCGATGGCGGATGTGGTGACGACCGAGCGGCACGAGGCCGAACTGGAGCGGTACCGCCGGGAGCTGACCGGATACTGCTACCGGATGCTGGGCTCTCCGTTCGAGGCGGAGGACGCCGTCCAGGACACGCTGGTGCGTGCCTGGCGCAACATCGAGAAGTTCGAGGGACGTTCGTCGCTGAGGTCCTGGCTCTACCGGATCGCGACGAACGTCTGTCTCGACATGCTGAACGCCAACGGGCGCCGGGCCCGCCCGATGGACCTGTCGGCCCCGACACCCGTCGCCCAGGCCCAGTTGAACGCCCGCCCCGAGGCCACCTGGCTGGAACCGGTGCCCGACGGGCGGGTGCTGTCGTCCGTGGTGGACCCGGCCGAGCGGGCCGTCGAGCGCGAGTCGATCCGGCTGGCGTTCGTCGCCGCGCTCCACCGCCTCCCGCCCAAGCAGCGGGCGGTACTGATCCTCCGCGAGGTCCTGGCCTGGAAGGCCCAGGAGGTCGCGGAACTCCTCGACACCACGGTCGCCTCGGTCAACAGCGCCCTCCAGCGGGCCAGGGCGACCCTGGCGGAGACCCCGCCCGCCGGCGCCGAGACCGACAACCCCCTCGACGAGGAACAGCGCGAGCTGCTGGAGCGCTATGTCGCGGCCTTCGAGGGCTATGACATGGAGGCGCTGACCGCCGTGCTCCATGACGACGCCACGCTCTCCATGCCGCCCTACGACCTCTGGCTCCAGGGCCACGAGAACATCGTGGGCTGGATGCTCGGCGTCGGCTCGGTCTGCCGTGGCTCACGGCTCGTACCGACCGTGGCGAACGGGATGCCCGCGTTCGCCCACTACCACGCGGCGGACGACGGCGACGGGCACACGCCCTGGGCACTGATGGTGATGGAGATCCGCGACGGCAAGATCGCGGGGATCAACTCCTTCCTCGACACCGAGCGGTGGTTCCCGCTCTTCGACCTGCCGGAGCGGCTGCCCGCGTAGGTCCCGGCGGTCAGGACCCACGCGGGCCGTCCTCCAGACCCAGACCCACCAGGTCCAGCAGCCCGCGCAGCCGCTGGGGGGCCTGGCCCAGCCGCAGCTCGCAGCCCGCGCGGCGGGCGGTCAGGCTCAGCCGGGCCAGGGCGTCGACTGTGGAGAGATCGGCGGGCGTCAGGGCGCTGACGTCCGCGATCACCTCGGTCACGGAGGTGTTCTCCAGACGGGTGCGGAGGTGGGAGCAGAGGAGTCGCGCGTCTGCCGGGGTGAGGCGGCCGGTGATACGGACGACGATGGTTTGAGTGTCCACGTCACAGTGACCGCGCGCCTGCGGGGAACTCATCGCCCACGCCCCTGCGGGCCACCCTTCCGCCCTGCCGGGGCGGGCGCCCGTCGCTTGCGGGGCAGCCCGCGCCCGGGGTGCGCCCCGCTCGCCCCCCATGTGGGCAGGCGTGCCGCGGGGCGATGGGGGTCCCCGGCCGAAGTCCCCCAGACGCAGGCCTGGGGTGGGGGCACCTCCCAGACGCAGGCCTGAGGTGGGGGCACCTCCCAGACGCAGGCCTGGGGTGGGGGCACCTCCCAGGCGCAGGCCTGGGGTGGGGGCACCTCCCAGGCGCAGGCCTGGGGGAGGGTGGGCACACGGGAACCCCCTCCCGGGCAGGCGTTCCCGTCACCCAGCCCCGAACCCGGCCTACCCGGCAGCGGTCCGCACCCCCCGCGCGCCGGACCCCGCTGAGGGCCGCACCTCGTGTCCGTACCCCGCAGGGTCACGCCCCGGTGCGGGGGCCTGTCCAGCAGGGGCCGGGGCGGCCGGGCCCGGCATCCGGGTGGTGCGCTTGTGCCCACCCTCCCCCAGGCCTGCGCCTGGGAGGTGCCCCCACCCCAGCCTTCGGCCGGGGGTACCCCCATCGCCCCGGGCGGAACCCGTGCCCACAAGCGGTGGGAACCCAGG
Organism: Streptomyces sp. NPDC057638; assembly: GCF_042800315.1. Lineage (NCBI taxonomy): Bacteria > Bacillati > Actinomycetota > Actinomycetes > Kitasatosporales > Streptomycetaceae > Streptomyces > Streptomyces sp. NPDC057638. The sequence goes on along the minus strand of NZ_JBHVHF010000064.1, from coordinate 21,333 downwards.
CCCACAAGGGTGTGGAAACCGGGCGCAGAGGTGGGGATCGTCGCCCGGGTGGGGTCAGGAGATGCGGTCGAGGAGGAGGGGGGTGGGGGTGAAGGGGGTGGCGGGAGGGGCGATGTCGAAGGACGAGGTCAGGGCGGAGAGGGCGTAGTCGAAGCGCTCGGGGGTGTCGGTGTGGAGCGTCAGCAGCGGCTGGCCCTCGGTCACCGTCTCCCCCGGCTTGGCGTGCAGTTCCACGCCCGCGCCGGCCTGCACCGGGTCCTCCTTGCGGGCGCGCCCGGCGCCGAGGCGCCAGGCGGCGACGCCGACATCGTAGGCGTCGAGGCGGGTGAGGACGCCGGTGGCCGGGGCGGTGATGACATGGTGCTCACGCGCGGTGGGCAGCGTGGCGTCCGGGTCGCCGCCCTGGGCGGAGATCATGCGGCGCCATACGTCCATCGCGGAGCCGTCGGCGAGGGCCCTGGCCGGGTCGGCGTCCGGGAGCCCGGCCGAGTCGAGCATCTCGCGGGCGAGCGCCAGGGTCAGCTCCACCACGTCGGCGGGCCCGCCTCCGGCGAGGACCTCGACGGATTCGCGGACCTCCAGGGCGTTACCCGCGGTGAGCCCGAGCGGGGTGGACATATCGGTGAGGAGGGCGGTGGTGCGCACCCCGCTGTCGGTGCCGAGGGCGACCATCGTGGTGGCCAGTTCGCGGGCGTCCTCGATGGTCTTCATGAAGGCGCCGCTGCCGACCTTGACATCGAGGACGAGGGAGCCGGTGCCCTCGGCGATCTTCTTGGACATGATGGAGGAGGCGATCAGCGGGATGGCCTCGACGGTGCCGGTGACATCGCGGAGCGCGTACAGCTTCTTGTCGGCAGGGGCGAGTCCGTCGCCCGCCGCGCAGATCACGGCGCCGGTGGTGTCGAGGACGTGGAGCATCTCCTCGTTGGAGAGCAGGGCGCGCCAGCCGGGGATGGACTCCAGCTTGTCGAGGGTGCCGCCGGTGTGGCCGAGGCCGCGGCCGGAGAGCTGGGGCACGGCCGCGCCGCAGGCGGCGACGAGCGGCGCCAGCGGCAGGGTGATCTTGTCGCCGACGCCGCCGGTGGAGTGCTTGTCGGCGGTGGGCCGGGAGAGGGTCTCGAAGCTCATCCGCTCACCCGAGGCGATCATCGCGGCGGTCCAGCGGGCGATCTCGGCGCGGTTCATGCCGTTGAGCAGGATCGCCATCGCCAGCGCCGACATCTGCTCATCGGCGACCACGCCCCGGGTGTAGGCGTCGATGACCCAGTCGATCTGTTCGCCGGTCAGCTCGCCGCGGTCGCGCTTGGCGCGGATGACGGAGATGACGTCCATGGCATTCCTCCTGTGGTGGTTCTTCCACGCTCTACGCGCGGAGATACGAGCGTACGCAAGCGGCCCTCCCGCGCGGGGCGGGAGGGCCGTGGGGTGTCAGGCCAGGTGCTGCGGGCCGAACGGCTGGGGCAGTATCCCCGCGAGCGGGACGATCCCCTGGGGGGTGTCGATCAGCAGCTCGGCGCCCCCGAACTCGTACAGCAGCTGACGGCAGCGGCCGCAGGGGACGAGGACGGCGCCCTCGCGGTCGACGCAGACGAAGTGGGTCAGCCGTCCGCCGCCGGTGGCGTGCAGCTCGGAGACGAGACCGCACTCGGCGCACAGGGAGAGGCCGTAGGAGGCGTTCTCCACATTGCAGCCGGTGACCGTGCGGCCGTCGTCGACCAGGGCGGCCGCGCCGACCGGGAAGCCGGAGTACGGGGCGTACGCGCGCGCCATCGCGGCGCGCGCCCGCTCCCGCAGGGCCTCCCAGCCGGCCGGGGCGAGGGTCATTTGCCCTGGCCCTTGCGGTACCTCATACCGTCGGCCTTCGGCATCCGCAGACGTTGCGCGGAGAGCGAGAGGACCAGCAGCGTGACCACGTACGGGGTGGCGGTGACGAACTCGGTCGGGACGGTGTCCGTACCGAGGTACCAGACCAGGACGCCCGCGGCGATGCCCGCGCTGATCGCGGCCGGCAGGAAGCTCTTGCGGGAGAACTTCCAGATCGCGAGGCCGACGAGGATCACGACCAGCAGCAGGAGCAGGGCGTGCACGGACTGGCCGCCGTTGCGGAGCTGGAGCGCGTCGGCGAAGCCGAAGAGTCCGGCGCCCGCGGCGAGGCCGCCCGGCCGCCAGTTACCGAAGATCATCGCCGCGAGGCCGATGTAACCCCGGCCGCCGGTCTGGCCCTCGTTGTAGATATGCGAGGTGACCAGGGAGAGGAAGGCGCCGCCGAGGCCCGCCATACCGCCGGAGACGATGACGGCGATGTACTTGTACTTGTAGACGTTGACGCCCAGCGACTCCGAGGCGATCGGGTTCTCACCGCAGGAGCGCAGCCGCAGACCGAACGCGGTCTTCCACAGGACCACGAAGGTCATGACGAAGAGCAGTACCGCCACGATCGTCAGCAGTGAGACATCGGTGACCAGTCCGCCGAGGATCCCGGCCACGTCGGAGACGAAGAAGAGGTCCTTCTTCTCGATCCAGCTCAGTCCGTCGGCGAGCCCGGGGACGGTGACGGTGGCGATGTCGTCGGATGGCGGTGACTGCTTGGGGCTGCCGCCCTTGGCGAGCGCCTCGGAGGTGTTGAACCAGAGCTTGGCGAGATAGGTGGTGACACCGAGCGCCAGGATGTTGATCGCGATGCCGGAGATGATGTGGTCCACGCCGAAGGTGACCGTGGCCAGCGCGTGCAGCAGACCGCCGAACATGCCACCGAGGACACCGGCGAGGACACCGATCCACGGGTTGGTCTGCCAGCCCGCCCAGGCACCGAAGAAGGTGCCGAGGATCATCATGCCCTCAAGGCCGATGTTGACCACGCCCGCGCGCTCGGCCCACAGTCCGCCGAGTCCGGCGAGGCCGATCGGCACGGCCATCGACAGCGCGGCCCTGATCTGGCCGGAGGAGGTGATGTCCTGCGCGCCGGTGATGGCGCGTACCGCCGACAGGGCGAGCAGCGCGCCCGCGATGATCAGCAGGACGACCGGGAAGGTGAGCCGGGTGCGTCCCGGTTTGCCGCCGACCTTGGGGGCCGCGGGCGGCGGAGTCGAAGTCGCCGTGGCACTCACGCCGACACCTCCTGCTTGTCGGAGTTACGGGCCTGGGCGGCGAGCTTGGCGCCGACCTGCCGCTGCTGGCGCTTGAGGCCGTAGCGGCGCACGACCTCGTAGGCGATGACGACACAGAGGACGATGACACCCTGGATGACGCCGACGATCTCCTTGTCGTAGCCCTCGAATTCGAGCTGGCCGCTGCCGCGCTCCAGGAACGCCCACAGCAGCGCGCCGAGCGCGATGCCGACGGGGTGGTTGCGGCCGAGCAGGGCGATGGCGATACCGGTGAAGCCGATGCCGACCGGGAAGTCGCCGCTGTACTCGTAGGAGTCGTTGAGCAGCGTCGGCATACCGACCAGTCCGGCCATGGCGCCGGAGATCAGCATGGAGGTCACGACCATGCGCTTGACGTTGACACCGCTGGCCTCGGCGGCGGAGCCGGACTGGCCGACGGTCCGCAGGTCGAAGCCGAAGCGGGTGCGGGAGAGGGTGAACCAGTAGCCGATGCCCGCGAGGATCGCGACCACGATGAAGCCCCAGACGGGGTCGGGGGTGGTCGGGAACTCGAAGAAGTGGGCGGACTCCGGGATGGGCTGGGTGGAGACCTTGGTCCCGGCCTCGTCCAGATGGCCGAGGCGGCCCTCCTGGAGGAGGTAGCCGATGATCGCGGTGGCGATGGCGTTCAGCATGATCGTGGAGACGACCTCGCTGACACCCCGGGTGACCTTGAGCAGACCGGCGATACCGGCCCACATCGCGCCGACGATCATGGCGCAGAGGATGATCAGCGGGATCTGCACCGGGCCGGGCAGGGTCAGCGCGCCGCCGAGGGCGGCGGCGAAGAAGGCCGCGAGCCGGTACTGGCCGTCCACACCGATGTTGAACAGGTTCATCCGGAAGCCGATGGCGACCGCGATGCCCGCGAGGTAGTAGGTGGTGGCCTTGTTGAGGATGTAGACCTGGCTGTCCGACTTCGAACCGTAGTCGAACATGATGGCGAAGGCGTTGAACGGCTCCTTGCCGGTGGCGGCCAGCACCAGGGCGGTGACCAGGAACGCGACCACGATCGCGAGCAGGGGCGCCGCCAGGCCCAGGAGCAGGCGCTCCTTGTCGAACTTCTTCATCGGTCCTCATCCCCGTTCCGGGGCTCGTTACGGGGTTCGTTGCGGGGAGCGGACCCGGGCTCGTCGCGGGGGCCGTTCCCGGCCTCGGCCGACGCGGGCGCGTCGGGGGCCGCGTCCGTGCGCGCCGCCGTGGAGCCGTCGTCGCCGGGGTGGTACGGCTCGTCGGCCTCCAGATGGCCGCTGGCCGCGCCGGTCATCGCCGAGCCCAGCTCCTCGGGGGTGATCGCGGCCGGGTCGGCGTCGGCGACCAGCTTGCCCCGGTACATCACCCGCAGGGTGTCCGAGAGGCCGATCAGCTCGTCCAGGTCGGCCGAGATCAGCAGCACCGCGAGACCCTCCCGGCGCGCCGCGCGGATCTGGTCCCAGATCTGCGCCTGGGCGCCGACGTCCACACCCCGGGTGGGGTGGGCGGCGATCAGCAGCTTGGGGTCATGGCTCATCTCCCGGCCGACGATCAGCTTCTGCTGGTTGCCGCCGGAGAGGGAGGCCGCGGTGACCTCGATACCGGGGGTGCGCACGTCGTACTCGCGCACGATCCGCTCGGTGTCGGCGCGGGCCGCCTTGAGGTCGAGGATCGGGCCCTTGCTGTTGGGCCTCTCGGTGACATGGCCGAGGATCCGGTTCTCCCACAGCGGCGCCTCCAGCAGGAGACCGTGGCGGTGGCGGTCCTCGGGGATGACGGCCATCCCGTCCTCGCGCCGCTTGCGTGTGGGCGTGTGGGTGATGTCGTCGCCGTCCAGGGTGACCGCGCCGGTGTCCAGGGTCCGCATGCCCATGACGGCCTCGACCAGCTCGGACTGGCCGTTGCCCTCCACTCCGGCGATGCCGAGGACCTCGCCCTTGTGGATGGTGAAGTCGATGCCGTCCAGGACCGCGCGCACCACGCCGTCGGGGTCGGTCGCGGTCAGCCGCAGGCCCGTGACGGTGAGCATCGGTACGTCGGTGACCGTGGACTCACGGGTCTCGGGCGAGGGCAGCTCGCTGCCGACCATCAGCTCGGCGAGCTGCTTGGGCGTGGTGGAGGCGGGGTCGGCGGTGCCCACCGTCGTCCCCCGGCGGATGACCGTGATCTCGTCGGCGACGGAGAGCACCTCACCGAGCTTGTGCGAGATGAAGATGACGGTCAGGCCCTCGGCCTTCAGCTCCCGCAGGTTGTCGAAGAGGGCGTCGACCTCCTGGGGGACCAGGACGGCGGTCGGCTCGTCCAGGATCAGCGTGCGCGCGCCCCGGTAGAGGACCTTGAGGATCTCCACCCGCTGGCGGTCGGCGACCCCGAGGTCCTCCACGAGGACATCGGGGCGGACGTTGAGCCCGTAGGTGTCCGAGATCTCCTTGATCTTGGCGCGGGCGCGGTCACCGATCCCGTACAGCTTCTCCGAGCCGAGGACCACGTTCTCCAGCACCGTGAGGTAGTCGGCGAGCATGAAGTGCTGGTGCACCATGCCGATGCCCCGGGCGATGGCGTCACCGGGGTTGCCGAAGGAGACCTGCTCGCCGTCGATGGCGATCGTGCCCTCGTCCGGCTTCTGCATGCCGTAGAGGATCTTCATCAGGGTGGACTTGCCCGCGCCGTTCTCCCCCACGAGGGCGTGCACGGTACCGCGGGCCACGGTGATGTCGATGTCGTGGTTGGCCACGACGCCGGGGAATCGTTTGGTGATGCCGCGCAGCTCTACGGCGTGCGGACTGCTGGACGCTTTGATGGCGCACTCTCCAGGGCAGGGAGCGGACGAGCAGAGGCGATGGTGGCGAAAACTACCGCGCGACCGAGGGGACTACGCGCGTAGCGCCACCAAATCGTTGGAGTACCGCGGAGACGGTGGGGGCCGACGTACACCGGGGCCCGGCAGGAGCGGCACAGCGGCCGATCTCACCGGGCCCCGGACGGACGATCCGGTCAGAGGGTGGACTGGACCTTGATCTGGCCGTCGACGATCTTCTTCTTCGCCTCGTCCAGCTTGCCCTGGATGTCGGTGAGGTGGTTGCCCGTGGTGGTCAGGCTGACACCGTCCTCGGCCAGGGAGTACGTGTGGACACCCGTGATCGGCTTGCCGTCCTTGACGGACTTCGCCAGCTCGAAGACGCCGGTGTCGACGTTCTTGACCACCGAGGTCAGGATCGAGCCCGCGTACTTCGACAGCGCCGGGTCCTTGGCCTGGTCGGAGTCGACACCGATGGCCCAGGTGCCCTTCTTGGCGGCGACGGCCTCGATGGCGCCCGCGCCGGAACCGCCCGCGGCCGCGTAGACCACGTCGATGTTCTTGTCGAGCATGCCCTGCGCGGCGGCGCGGCCCTTGTCCGGGCTGCCGAAGCCGGAGAGGTCCGTACCCGTGGTCAGGTACTGGATCTGGACGCTGGCCTTCGGGTTGGTCTCCTTGACGCCCTGCTGGAAGCCCGCGGCGAACTTCTTGATCAGCGGAAGGTCCACACCGCCGATGAAGCCGATCTTGCCGGTCTTGGACTTCAGCGCGGCGGCGACACCCGCGAGGTAGGAGCCCTGCTCCTCGGTGAAGACGATGCTGTCGACGTTCTTGACGTCGGAGACCGAGTCGACCAGGCCGAAGGTGGTCTTCGGGAACTTGGGCGCGACCTTGTCGATCGAGTCCTTGTACGCGAAGCCGACACCGATGACCGGGTTGAACCCGCCCTCGGCGAGAGCCGCCAGCCGCGCCTCACGGTCGGCGGGGGTCTCGCCGTGCTTGGCGGTCAGCTCCTTGGTCTCGGCACCCAGCTCGGACTTGGCCTTGTCCAGGCCGCGCGCGGCGGAGTCGTTGAAGGAGTTGTCGCCACGGCCGCCGACGTCGTAGGCCATACCGATCTTCAGCTTGCCACCGGACTCGGTGCCGCCGCTCGACGGCTCGGTGGAGGACTCACCACACGCGGTGGCGGTCAGGGCGAGGGCCGCGGTCGCAACACACGCGGCAGTGATCTTGGATACCCGGCGCAAGAGGAGGGGTCCCTTCGAGACTGACCGAAAGCGCCTCTTCCGGCGCTGGTTTCGCGGCGATCGTAACGCGCGTAGATGTCAGTTAAAGACCCGTTCAGTAGTCGTTATCGGATCGTCGCGAAGCGGTTTACACGGCTGTGCGGGGGCGCTCACGCTGGGTGGTACGAGGTGGGGGCCGCGCCCTTCCGTGGGCCGGGGCCCCACGCCCCCGTGGCGGCACGGGGAGCGCGCCCTTCTCGCGGGCCGGGCCCCTCGCGGCCCGCCGGGCCCGGCCCGTGCGGGCACGGGTTCCGCCCCTCGTGTGGGCAGGCGTTCCGCAAGGCGGAACGGGTGGGCACACGGGAACCCCCTGCCGGGCAGGCGTCCCCTCCCGCCCAGCCCCGAACCCGGCCCCACCCGGCCACGGACCCGTACCCCGGCCTACGGGACCCCGCTGAGGCCCGCACCTCGGGTACGTACCCCGCAAGGGTCTCGCCCCGGCGCGTGGGCCTGTCCGGCAGGAGCCGGGGCGACCGGGCCCGGTACCCGGGTGGTGCGCTTGTGCCCACCCTCCCCCAGGCCTGCGCCTGGGAGGTGCCCCCACCCCAGCCTTCGGCCGGGGGTACTCCCATCGCCCCGGGCGGAACGCCTGCCCACAAGCAGGTGGAACCCGTGCCCACAAGCGGTGGGGATCGCCGTGGCGGCCGCGCGACGCCGTGGGCACAACGGGGGCGGGACCCCCGCGTGCCCGCAGGCGGGGCAGAGGGGTCAGGGGGCGGGGAGGAGGGCGGTGGCGGTGAAGAGTTCGACGCCGGTCTGGATCGCGGCCTCGTCGACATCGAAGTCACCCCGGTGCAGATCGCGCGTGGTCGGCTCGCCCGGCGTCCGCACTCCGAGCCGGACCATCGCGCCGGGCACATGCTCCAGGTACCAGGAGAAGTCCTCCCCGCCCAGGCTCTGCTCGGTGTCCTCGATCGCGTCGGCGCCCAGGCGCGCGGTCTGGGCGGCCCGCAGGAGTTCGGTGACAACGGGGTCGTTGACGACCGGGGGGACCCCGCGTACGTAGTTGATCTCCGTCTTGGCCCGGTGCAGCGTGGCGACCTCGTCGATCGCCGCGTGGACCAGGTCGGGGGCGGAGCGCCAGCTGGGCAGGTCCAGGCAGCGCACGGTCCCGGAGAGCTCGGCGTGCTGGGGGATGACGTTGCAGGCGTGCCCGGACGCGATGCGGCCCCAGGTCAGGGCGAGTCCGGCGCGGGCGTCCACCCGGCGGGCGAGCAGTGCGGGGACCTCGGTGACCACCTTGGCGGCGGCGGTGACGAGGTCGGTGGTGAGGTGGGGGCGCGCGGTGTGGCCGCCGGGCCCGGAGAGGGTGATCTCCAGCCGGTCGCAGGCGGAGGTGATCGGCCCGTGCCTGAGTCCGATGCGGCCCGCGTCGACCCGGGGGTCGCAGTGGACCGCGACGATCTTGCCGACTCCGTCCAGCACCCCGGACTCGATGGCGTCGGGCGCTCCGCCGGGCAGGATCTCCTCGGCGGGCTGGAAGACCAGCCGTACCGGCTGGGGCAGCAGTCCGCGCCGGTCGAGGTCGGCCAGGACCAGTCCGGCGCCCAGCACCACGGTGGTGTGGACGTCGTGGCCGCAGGCGTGGGCGCGGTCGGGCACGGTGGAGCGGTAGGGGACCCCGGTCTTGGTGTCGGGGATGGGCAGCGCGTCGAGGTCGGCACGGAGCGCCAGCAGCGGACGGACCCCGTCCCAGGTGCCGATGTCACAGACGAGTCCGGTGCCGCCGCCCAGCACGCGCGGCGCGAGACCGGCGCGCTCCAGGCGCGCCTTGACCGCGGCGGTCGTACGGAATTCCTGGTTGCCCAGCTCGGGGTGCATATGGAGATCGCGGCGGAAGGCGATCAGCTCACTACGGAGCGGCTCGGTGAGGGTGCCGGGCAGAACGATGCTCCCGGGCAGGGCGGCGGCGGACTCGCGGGACATCAGTTGGTTCACCTTTTGAAGGGTAGGCCCGGAAGGGGGTCAACTGACCACTGATCAACAAAAGTTCAACCCGTTAGGGGAAGGAAAAGTGGGCGCGAGATGCATGATTACCGACCGCTGTGGGTAGAATCACGCCTCTTTTTGACCGTACCGCTCCGCGATGACCTGCGCGTTTCGAGTGCGGCCCGGTTCTCCTCCCGCCGGAGGAGCGCTCCACCCCCGGAGGGTGGCCCGTGACCACCCAGGACCGCCCGTGAACAGCGAGTTAGGCGCTGGTGAGGGAGAGCTTCACCGCGAAGCCCAGGAAGAGCGCCCCCGCGGCCGAGGTCGCTCCCGCCGACAGCCTCCTACGACGGCGGAAGGCCTCGGCGAGATGGGTGCCGGTGAAGATCAGTACGGTCAGATAGACCACGCTGACCAGCGTGGCGAGGGTGCCCAGCAGCAGGAACGACAGCGCCGGGTGCGGATAGGCCGGGTCCACGAACTGAACGAAGAAGGCCACGAAGAACAGGATCGCCTTCGGGTTCAGCAGACTGATCACCAGGGCGCGCCGGAAGGGGCGCTCCACCGGGCCCTCGGCCGCCGGGGCCGCCGGGGCCGCCTGGTCGCCGGGCTGCTCGCGCCGGGTGCGCCAGAGCGACCAGGCCGCGCGCATCATACCGATCGCCATCCAGGTGAGATAGCCCGCGCCGACGTACTTCACGATCCCGAAGAGGAACGCGTTGGCCTGGAGCAGGGAGGCCACACCCGCCGCCGACAGCACCATCAGGACGGCGTCGCCGACCCAGACCCCCGAGGCGGCGGTGAACCCCGGGCGCACCCCGCGCCGGGCCGCCACCGAGAGCACATAGAGCGAGTTGGGCCCGGGCAGCAGGACGATCAGGACGAGGCCCGCGAAGTAGGTCGAGAGATCCGTGACACCCAGCATGCGTGGGAGTCTCGCACACAGATACGACATTCGATCGTGAGTATTCACAAGTGGGACGTACGCCTCAGCCGGGCGCGGGGACGCGAGCACCGGCCCCCGGACGCCACCCTCACCACGCCTCCCCCGGCCCGTATGGCTCGTAGCTTCCCCACAGCTCCCGCAGGGCCCCGCACACCTCCCCGACCGTGGCCCGCGCCCGCAGCGCCTCCTTCATCGGCGGAAGCACGTTCGCCGTGGTCGCGGCGGCGGCGCGCAGGGCGGTGAGGGCACCGGCGACGGCGGCGGGGTCGCGTTCGGCGCGCAGCCGGGCGAGGCGGGCGCGCTGGCGCTCCTCGATCGCGGGGTCGAGCCGGAGCGGCTGGTAGGGCTCCTCCTCGGCCACGGTGAAGCGGTTCACCCCGACCACGACCCGTTCGCCCGCCTCGGTCGCGCGGGCGATCCGGTAGGCGTTCCGTTCGATCTCGGCCTTCTGGAAGCCGTGCTCGATGGCGCTCACGGCACCGCCGTACTCCTCCACCCGCCGCATCAGCGCCAGGACCGCCGTCTCCACCTCGTCCGTCAGCCGCTCGATCGCGTACGACCCGGCGAAGGGGTCGACGGTCGCCGTCACATCGCTCTCGTACGCCAGGACCTGCTGGGTCCGCAGCGCCAGCCGGGCCGAGCGTTCGGTGGGCAGGGCGAGGGCCTCGTCGAAGGCGTTGGTGTGCAGGGACTGGGTGCCGCCGAGGACGGCGGCGAGCGCCTGGACGGCGACCCGGACGACATTGACCTCGGGCTGGCGCGCGGTGAGCTGCACCCCCGCCGTCTGGGTATGGAACCGCAGCTTCCAGGAGCGCGGGTCCTCGGCGCCGAACTCCTCGCGGGTCAGCCGGGCCCAGATCCGCCGCGCGGCCCGGAACTTCGCGATCTCCTCCAGCAGGGTGGTCCGCGCCACGAAGAAGAACGACAGCCGGGGCGCGAACGCGTCCACCTCCATCCCCGCCGCGAGCGCCGTACGGAGGTACTCCACCCCGTTGGCCAGGGTGAACGCCACCTCCTGCACGGCCGTCGCCCCCGCCTCCGCCATGTGGTAGCCGGAGATGGAGATGGTGTTCCAGCGCGGCAGCTCGCTCCGGCAGTACGCGAAGAGGTCGGCGACCAGCCGCAGCGAGGGCCGGGGCGGGAAGATATAGGTGCCCCGGGCGATGTACTCCTTCAGGATGTCGTTCTGGGTGGTCCCGGTCAGCCGTTCCCCGGCCACGCCCCGCTCCTCCGCGACGAGCTGGAGCAGAAGCAGCAGCGGCGCGGCGGGCGCGTTGATCGTCATCGAGGTGGAGACGGTCTCCAGCGGGATCCCGTCGAACAGCTCGCGCATGTCGTCCAGGGAGTCGATGGCGACCCCGACCCGGCCGACCTCGCCCCGGGCGAGCGGCGCGTCCGAGTCGTACCCCATCTGGGTCGGCAGGTCGAAGGCGACGGAGAGCCCGGTGGTCCCGTGGGCGATCAGCGAGCGATAGCGGGCGTTGGACTCGGCGGCGGTGCCGAATCCCGCGTACTGGCGCATCGTCCAGGGCCGTCCGGTGTACATCGTCGGGTGCACCCCGCGGGTGAAGGGGTACGCGCCCGGCTCGCCCAGCCGCTCCATCGGATCCCAGCCGGTCAGCGCGGACGGACCGTAGACCGGCTCGATGGGCACCCCCGACTCGGACTCACCCGCCATGGCTCTCCTGCCTCCGCTTCCGCGTCCCTCCATCATGCGACGGACGCGGGCATACGGGAGGTTCAGGACAGCACAGGCACGGAGAGCGTACGGAGGAGGAGAAGGGGCGCGGGCGGGACCGGGGGAACGTGACCCGCCCGCGCCAAACGCGCCAAGCCGTAGGTACGGGGGGAACCCCGGCTTCTGGCGCAGCCGATGACCAGTCGGCTCACTCAGTACTGCGCCACGGCGCCCAGAAACGTCACACCGGGCCGGTCACACCCACGAAACCGCTGGTCAAACGGGCTTTGGAAACCCTCGTACCGCAGGGTGGACGGATGGGCGCGGGTCACCGGACGGGGAGTACGGGAAGCGCCGACGGAGGGGAGGAGGGGTCCGGGCGGGAGGGGAGGCGGCCGCCGATCGTGATGGCACCGCCGCCCTCGGTGACACCGGCACCGCCGGGCGCCGGACGCCACGGTTCCCGGGAGGGCCGCGACCCGGCGCCGGAGGGTATCCGCTCCGGCGGCGCGGAGGCGCCCGGCGCCTGGCCGGTGACACCGCCCGTGTCACCTCCCTTGCCGCCGTCCTTGTCTCCCTTGCTGTCCTTGCTGTCCTTGCCGTTCTTGCTGTCCTTGCCGTGCTGGTGGCCCTGGCTTCCCGGGTTCCGCTCGCCCCGCTCGCCCGGCGAGCCGTTCTCCTCCTGGCCCGCGCCACGGCCCCGGCGGCCCGGTCCGCCCTTGTCCCCGCCACGGCCCGGCCCCCAGCCGTATCCGCCGCCGCTGAGCAGCCGGTCACAGAAGCCGGGGATCTTCTCCGGCCCCCGGGCCACCGCCTCCAGCCACTCCGCGTCCACCGGGTCGAGCGTCCGGGCCCGGTACGCCTGGCAGGACGACATCAGCTTGTTGTAGATGCCCCATCTCCGGGGGTCCTTGCCACGGCGCTCCCCCGGTCTGGTCGCGGCCGGGGTGGAGGCGCCCGGGAGTCCCGTCGTCTCGGCCGGGATGGGCGCTCCCGGGGAGCCGTCCGTCGTCGGGCCCGACCCCGGGGGATGGGGGCTCTCGCTCCGCCCGGCGGAGGGGGCGGTGGCCACGACCGTCGACCCGGCGGGCTCCCGCTGGTCGAAGGGCGAGGGCAGCAGCCCGGACGTGGCCGCCACGGCGACCCCGCCGAAGGTGAAGACGGCGACGGCGGAGAGCGTGGCGAAGCGCATCGTGCCGCCGAGGCGGGCGCCGGGGCGTCGGCGCGGCTGGCGCGCCAGCTGGACGAGACCGAGCGCCAGACCGCCGTCGGCCGGCGCCGTCGTCCCGTCCTCGGTACCGGCGGCGGCACGGTCGGCGGCCGATGACTCCCGGGCGGCGCGGAAGGCGGCCATGGCGGCGGCCTCCCCGGGGAGCGGGGTCCCGGGATCGACGGCGGGATCCGGGTCCGGGTGGGCCGTCCGGCTCAGCGCGTGGCCGAGGCGGGCGGCCTGGAGACGGGTGCGTTCGTCGGGGGTTTCGACCGGTTCACCGCGCAGGAGCTTCTCCGCCGTAGACCTGTCAAGCCAGTCGTACCGCTCATCGCCCATCACATGTCCTTCTGCGTCCGCAACGGTGTCCGCGTCACACCGGCCGACTCCGTGGCACGGGCTGTTGTACGCGGCGAACACGTTGCGGAGGAACGCCGTTCAGGTCCACGCCAGGGTCGGCGGGGGCGGCGCCCGTGAGGGGAGTGTCCGCGTCGGCGCCGTCCGCACCGTACGCCCCAGAGACCGGATTGGAATATTCCGGATGACTGGCGGGGGCCGGTTCATCCTCCGGATCGTCGGCGCCCAGCAACTCCGCCAGCCGCTTGAGCCCCCGGTGAGCGGCGGTACGGACGGCGCCGGGCCGCTTGCCGAGCGTCTTGGCCGCGCTCTTGGCATCCAGCCCGACAACGACCCGGAGCACCACGGCCTCGGCCTGGTCCTGGGGCAACTGGGCGATCAGCGCCATGGTGGAACCGGTGGAGAGGGCCTCCATCGCCTCGTCCGCCGTGTCGGAGGCGGCGGGACGCCCGGTCAGTTCGCTCTCGTCCCCGCCGACGGCCGGACGGCGGCCACGGGTCCGGATGTGGTCGAGCGCCCGGTTGCGCGCTATCCGGGCGGTCCAGCCCCGGAACCGGTCCGCGTCACCACTGAAACGCTCCAGGTCACGAGCGATCTGGAGCCATGCCTCCGAGGTGACGTCCTCGGCGTCCGGCTCACCCACGAGGGTGCGGACATAGCCGAGGAGCCGCGGGTGCACCGCGCGGTACACAGCACGGAAGGCGCTCTCGTCCCCGTTCTGAGCCGCGAGCACAGCGGCCGTCAGCTCCGCGTCGTCCCCCAGCACTACCTCAACCCGTTCAGATCCGCGGCCGGTCACCACTGCCGCGCGCCCCCTGTGCGAGTCAGCACGCTACGACGTACCGACGGGCCGCGTCCATGGTTTGTACAACATGCAACAATATGCGGCCGCCTCCCGGTGTGACAGAAATCGCGTACCCGGCGCTGAGTGAAGTACGGGGGCGCACCGCGACCCCGCACCACGGCGACCGGGGTCTCTCCTGTGGGGGGTGGCGACCCCGGTCGTCTCGTGTCATGACGCGCGCCCCGACACCTGTACCGGCGCCTGTCCCGGCAGCCGTTCCGACACCCGTTCCGACACCCGTCCTGGCGCCCGTCCCGACCCGTCTGCCACGGCGCGCGAGCGCCGAACCCGACACCCGGACAGCCAGACCCCCGTGGCACTCCGCGCACACCACGCGCCCCGCGCCTCCCGCGCCGCCGGACCCGCGCGTCATCCGCGCCCGGCCGTGTCATCCGGCGCATGGCGTCAGTGCCGGACCCTGGCCCGGCGCGACACGGCCGCGCGCAGCACCCGCTGCCCCTCGGCGGCCACCGTGAGCACGGGCCGCAGCCCGGTCCCGAGTTCGGGGTCGGCGAGGATCTCCAGGGTGCGTATCTGGCGCCGCAGCTCCCCGGTGACCAGCGGTCCCGCCCCGGCCGGGTGGCCCTCGCGACAGCCCTCGACCACCTCGGCGGCCTCCGGCGGCTCCGCACCGCCGGTCCCGTCCGCTCCGGAGCCCGCGTCGAAGCGGTGGTGGAGGGTGAGCGCGGCCGCCGAGCACTCCTCGGCCCATGTGCGCAGCGGGCCCGCCGCCCAGACGGTGGGCGCGGCGGCGAGCAGTTCCCGTACGAGGGCGGTGGCCGCGTCGGGGCCGTCGCCCTCGATACCGGCATCGGTGTCGGTGTCGGTGTCGGCCGGGGCGCCGTCGACGGGGTCCGCCGCCAGTTCCCGCTGGGCGGCGGCCAGCCGGTCCGGCCACTCCTGTGGCTCCTTCGCCACGGCCGTCCACAGTCCGCGCAGCGCTCCGGCGCCTATCTCATGCGGTGGCAGACACCGTTCCAGACAGCCGAGGCCGCTGGCGGCGAGCCCTCGATCGTCCGCGTGTGCGATCAGTTCTCTCAGGCATCCCGACGTCATCGACGCCTCCCCTCGCGACGCACCGTCCCGTACCCGGAGATCCATCCCCGTGTACGGCCCACGCCCTTGGCTCAATCCCGTAGTGCCACACATCCGGGCAGAACCGCTTCTCCCAAGGCTGACAGAGGAGTTCCCCGGCCGGACACTTGGGCCGCTTGGCGCAAAATACCCCCTGAGCGGCACCGGTCGCCATGGTTCCGCTCACGCTCCCCCAACCATGCCCGACGTCGCAAGTAGAGGGGTTTCCTCCAACTACCCTCCACACCCTCACATTTGCGCCATATTTCTGCTACCTTCCACGGACCTGGAATCCCGCGCGCGGCCCCTTCCGGTGGCCCCGGGAGTCCCGGTGGGCGGTGTGAGTCCGCGCGCCCCCGGGCGGACTCACACCGCACCCCCCTGCCGCGCATCACCTCACCGTTCGGGCCAGGGTCTGGAACTCCGGCCAGCTCCGGGCGGGCGGCCGGGGGTCCCACACCTTCTGCGCGGTCGCCGCGAGCGGCAGGGCGATGCCCGCCGCGATCCGCTCCGGAGTCTGGGCGCCCGCCCGGTCACACCAGATGGCGAACCGGCCGCCGAGGATCTGCCCGGAGTAGCGGGCCGGGACCGGCCGGGTGCCGCGCAGCACCAGCGGAGTCCACTCCTCGTAGATCCGCCGCCCGGTGGGATAGGTGAAGTCATGGGGCTCACCGAGCACGTAGTAGAGGTACTCGTCGTTGACGTTCACCACCGGGCGGCCCTCCGCCAGATACTCCTCCGGCGGCCGGGCCCCCAACTCCTTGCCGGTCCAGTACTCGACCTCGATGTCCTTCGCGACGGCGACCCGGCCACCCCGGAAGAACCCGTCGTTCCACGCCTTGAGCACCCGGCCGTCGGGGCGGAGCACATCGGCGCGGTCGTTGATCCACGCGGTCGCCAGGTCCTGCACCCGGCCGTCGGGCCCGAACTCGCGCCGGGCGAGCGCCGCCAGCTCCGGGAACGACGCCTCCGGGTTCCGGCGGGTCAGCGCCTGGTACTCATCGCCGCCCAGATGCCACCAGCGTCCGGGGAACAGTCCCGCGTACTCCCGCAGCAGTTCGTCCACCAGCCGGGCCGACGCCGGGTCGCCGATGTCGATCGCGCCCGGGACCACCCGTCCCGAGGAGTCCTTGAGCCGCAGCCCCGGATGGGCGGCGAGCACCGCGCCGAGATGCCCCGGCGAGTCGATCTCGGGGATGACGGTGATGTGCAGGGACGCGGCCAGCGCCAGGATCCGGCGCACCTCGGCCTGGCTGAGGTGCTGGGCGGAGACCACCTCGGGGTGGGTCCGGGACGCGATCCGGAAACCCTGGTCATCGGAGAAGTGCAGTCCCAGCTGGTTGAGCTTGAGATCGGCCATGGTCCGCAGCCGGTCCTCGATCCAGCCCGCCGGGAAGGACTTGCGCGCGATGTCCACCATCAGCCCGCGCTGCGGCCGGTCGGGGCGGTCCCGGACCACCCCCTCCGGCATCGCGCCGCCGGACCGGACCGCCTGCTTCAGCGTCCGGGTGCCATAGAAGACACCTGCCTGGTCGGGGCCGGATATCCGCACCCGGCCGTCCCGGGCGGTGATCGTGTACGACTCCGGGCCGCCCGGCTGCGCGGGCGCCAGGGCCAGCTCCACATCCCCCGCGCGGGCGGCGGCCGAACCCCGGTAGCCGAGGCCCAGCTCCCGGGCGATCAGCCGCGCCTCATCCACGAGGGCCGCCCCGCCCGCCGCCACCACGACTCCCGCGCCGGACCCGGGACGCCAGCCGGGGCCACGGGCCGCCTCGTGCGTCCGTACGGAGGGGACGGTCGCGGGCGCCGACGAGAGCGGATACGTCCGTTCGGGTGAGGGGCGGGTGGTGGAGGCGCCCGGGACGCTGGGGGCCGCGATCACCGTGCCCGTACGGTCGCGGGCGCGCTCGCCGGTACGGTCGCCGCTCGCGGGAGCGCCGCCGTCCGCCGGGCCGGTGGTGGAGCAGGCGGTGAGCAGGAGGGAGAGGGCGAGGGCGGGGAGGGCGGGGAGGAGGGGGGCGGGGTGGGGCATCACTCGGAAACCTCCCATGGGGGGAAGAAAGCCGACGAACCATCTCCCCTATCGTCCACCACCCTCCGGGGGGCGCTGTCCCGTCCCGCGCGCCACGCTGTGGCCGCCCCTCCCCCGGGACGCGCCCGGACGCGCCCCGGCCCGCCGCGCCCCGCGCCCTCCCCGCGGGCCGCGCCTCGCCGTGGGCCCGGCCCACCGCCGACGCGCCCGGAGGCCGTGGGCACACGGGTGGGAAAGCCGCCGGCCCGGGGAGCGGGTTCCCGTGAACCGGGCGGCGGGGGCCGTCCGGCCCGGGGCAGGGCCGGGCGGGAGGGCCGGATGGCAGGGGGGTCAGGGGAGGGGCCCGACAAAGGGATGATTCAGGCAGGGTGGACATATCGGGGCGCAGGGCGGGCCGGAATGGCCGAAACCCATGCCACCGGCCCGGTGCTCTAGCCCGTCCGAGGCTGTTTGATTGCCTGTTTGATCACACCGGTGGACCCCGAGCGAGCGAACCGACAAGTCGTCGCTACGATGGCCGGGGCCGGTGGACCGTACCCGGCCGGGCCGACCGACCACGCAAGCCGGCAGGCCCCAGTCCCCGCTCCCGGAGGGTTCTTCCGTGCCGGCTGGAACGTTGTACCGCGGCCGGGAAGGTATGTGGTCCTGGGTGGCTCATCGAGTCACCGGCGTCCTCATCTTCTTCTTCCTGTTCGTCCATGTCCTGGACACCGCTCTCGTCCGTGTCTCACCCGAGGACTACGACAAGGTCGTAGCCGTCTACAAGACGCCGCTCGTCGCGTTGCTGGAGTACGGCCTCGTCGCCGCCGTCCTGTTCCACGCGCTCAACGGCCTGCGTGTCATCGCCGTGGACTTCTGGTCCAAGGGCCCGCGCTTCCAGAAGCAGATGCTCTGGACCGTCGTGGGTGTCTGGGTCGTCCTGATGG
Organism: Streptomyces sp. NPDC057638; assembly: GCF_042800315.1. Classification (NCBI taxonomy): domain Bacteria; kingdom Bacillati; phylum Actinomycetota; class Actinomycetes; order Kitasatosporales; family Streptomycetaceae; genus Streptomyces; species Streptomyces sp. NPDC057638. The sequence goes on along the minus strand of NZ_JBHVHF010000064.1, from coordinate 3,135 downwards.
CGGGCGCGCTCTACCCCGTGCTCGGCCACGCCGCACGCGAAGTCTTCGGGAGCTGACGCCGGACATGTCTGCTGACACCACTTCCGCCATCGGCCCCGTCGAGGGCGCCGCCACCGTCTACGACGTGGACAACCCCGCCCCGGTCATCGAGGCCCCGCGCAAGCGCACGGGCAAGACCCCGCGCTCCACCCGCGGCAACTTCGAGATGGCCGCCTGGCTCTTCATGCGCCTGTCCGGCGTGGTGCTGGTCGTCCTGGTCATCGGTCACCTGATCATCCAGCTCGTGCTGGACGGCGGTGTCTCCAAGATCGGCTTCGCCTTCGTGGCGGGCCGCTGGGCGTCCCCGTTCTGGCAGGTCTGGGACCTGCTGATGCTCTGGCTGGCCATGCTGCACGGCGCCAACGGCCTGCGTACCGTCATCAACGACTACGCCGAGCGGCCGAACACGCGGCTGTGGCTCAAGGGCCTGCTGTACACCGCCACGGTGTTCACCATCCTGCTGGGCACGCTGGTGATCTTCACCTTCGACCCGAACATCCGCTAGAGCCGGGGCTGACGAACCAATGAAGATCCACAAGTACGACACCGTCATCGTCGGCGCCGGCGGCGCGGGTATGCGCGCGGCCATCGAGGCCACCAAGCGCAGCCGGACCGCGGTGCTGACCAAGCTCTACCCCACCCGCTCCCACACGGGCGCCGCGCAGGGCGGCATGGCCGCCGCGCTGGCCAACGTGGAGGAGGACAACTGGGAGTGGCACACCTTCGACACGGTCAAGGGCGGTGACTACCTGGTCGACCAGGACGCCGCCGAGATCCTGGCGAAGGAGGCCATCGACGCCGTCCTCGACCTGGAGAAGATGGGTCTGCCGTTCAACCGGACCCCGGACGGCACCATCGACCAGCGCCGCTTCGGCGGTCACTCCCGTAACCACGGCGAGGCGCCGGTCCGCCGCTCCTGCTACGCGGCCGACCGTACCGGTCATATGATCCTCCAGACGCTGTACCAGAACTGCGTCAAGGAGGGCGTGGAGTTCTTCAACGAGTTCTACGTCCTGGACCAGCTGATCACCGAGGTCGACGGCGTCAAGCACTCCGCGGGTGTCATCGCCTACGAGCTGGCCACCGGCGAGATCCATATCTTCCAGGCGAAGGCCGTGATCTACGCCTCCGGCGGCACCGGCAAGTTCTTCAAGGTGACCTCCAACGCCCACACCCTCACCGGTGACGGCCAGGCCGCCTGCTACCGGCGCGGGCTGCCGCTGGAGGACATGGAGTTCTTCCAGTTCCACCCGACGGGCATCTGGCGCATGGGCATCCTGCTCACGGAGGGCGCCCGCGGCGAGGGCGGCATCCTGCGCAACAAGGACGGCGAGCGCTTCATGGAGAAGTACGCGCCCGTCATGAAGGACCTCGCCTCGCGTGACGTCGTCTCGCGCTCGATCTACACCGAGATCCGCGAGGGCCGTGGCTGTGGCCCCGAGGGCGACCACGTCTACCTCGACCTCACCCACCTGCCGCCGGAGCAGCTCGACGCCAAGCTGCCCGACATCACCGAGTTCGCGCGGACCTACCTCGGGATCGAGCCCTACACGGACCCGATCCCGATCCAGCCGACCGCGCACTACGCCATGGGCGGCATCCCGACCAACGTCGAGGGTGAGGTCCTCTCGGACAACACCACCGTCGTCCCGGGCCTGTACGCGGCCGGTGAGGTCGCCTGTGTCTCCGTGCACGGCGCCAACCGCCTCGGCACCAACTCGCTGCTGGACATCAACGTCTTCGGCCGTCGCTCGGGCATCGCCGCCGCCGAGTACGCCGCCAAGAGCGACTACGTCGAGCTGCCGGAGAACCCGGCCGCCTTCGTCGAGGAGCAGGTCGAGCAGCTGCGCGAGTCCACCGGCACCGAGCGGGTGGCCGAGATCCGCCGCGAGCTCCAGGAGACCATGGACGCCAACGTCATGGTCTTCCGTACCGAGCAGACCATCAAGACGGCCGTCGAGAAGATCGCCGAGCTGCGCGCCCGCTACAAGAACGTGTCGATCCAGGACAAGGGCAAGCGGTTCAACACCGATCTGCTGGAGGCCATCGAGCTGGGCAACCTGCTGGAGCTGGCCGAGGTCATGGCCGTCTCGGCGCTGGCCCGCAAGGAGTCCCGCGGCGGTCACTACCGCGAGGACTACCCCAACCGCGACGACGTCAACTTCATGCGCCACACCATGGCGTACCGCGAGGTCGGCGACGACGGCACCGAGACCGTCCGGCTCGACTACAAGCCCGTCGTCCAGACCCGCTACCAGCCGATGGAGCGTAAGTACTGATGGCTACTCCCGTCATGGACACGGTCGAGGCCGAGGCAGCGGCCTCCCCTTACATCACGGTCACCTTCCGGATCCGCCGCTTCAACCCGGAGATCTCGGAGCACGCGGTCTGGGAGGACTTCCAGATCGAGATCGACCCGAAGGAGCGGGTGCTCGACGGTCTCCACAAGATCAAGTGGGACGTCGACGGCACCCTCACCTTCCGCCGCTCCTGCGCCCACGGCATCTGCGGCTCCGACGCGATGCGGATCAACGGCAAGAACAGGCTCGCCTGCAAGACGCTGATCAAGGACCTCAACCCGGAGAAGCCGATCACGGTCGAGGCCATCAAGGGCCTGACGGTCCTCAAGGACCTGGTCGTGGACATGGAGCCGTTCTTCCAGGCGTACCGGGACGTGATGCCCTTCCTGGTCACCACCGGCAACGAGCCCACCCGTGAGCGCCGCCAGTCGGCGGAGGACCGGGAGCGCTTCGACGACACCACCAAGTGCATCCTGTGCGCCGCGTGCACCACGTCCTGCCCGGTCTTCTGGAACGACGGTCAGTACTTCGGCCCCGCCGCGATCGTCAACGCCCACCGCTTCATCTTCGACTCGCGTGACGAGGCCGGTGAGCAGCGGCTGGAGATCCTGAACGACAAGGACGGCGTCTGGCGCTGCCGTACCACCTTCAACTGCACCGACGCCTGCCCGCGTGGCATCGAGGTCACCAAGGCGATCCAGGAGGTGAAGCGGGCGCTGATCACGCGCCGCTTCTGATCCCTGGCCGCCGACCCGGCGGACCGACGGGCCCGGTGCCCCTCCCCCGAGGACTGGGG